>CAYVAL010000010.1:0-12398 GCA_964449395.1 uncultured Gammaproteobacteria bacterium
TTATGAAGTGAGGCGTTAATGAACGACGAGCCCCCAAGTATATCTGCTGAGTCTAATAGACTTGGCTTTAGGAATAGAATCAAGGACAGAATTAAAGAAATTTATCAAAATTTCTCCTATAAACCCCAAAACAAACAAGAACTTGCTGGATCTATAAGAGATTCAAGTGAGAGAGGTGTGCTTGAAAAAGGTACTCTGAATATGATTGAAGGTGCTTTAAGAGTCTCTACAGATCAAGTTAGAGATATTATGATTCCTAGGCCACAAGTAGTTTTTGTAGATAAAGAAGAAAAACCTCAAGATTTTCTTCCTAGAGTTATCAAATCAAGTCATTCAAGATTTCCAGTCATTAACTCTGAAACTGATAAAATTGAAGGGATCTTGCTTGCAAAAGATCTCCTGCCCTTCTTATCTTCAGAAAATCTTGATGAATTTGAGCTTTCAAAGATAATCAGGCCTGCAATTCTCATACCTGAGAGCAAGAAACTCAATATTTTACTAGATGAGTTAAGAGCAGGAAGGAATCATATGGCTATTGTGTTGGATGAATATGGAGATGTTACTGGCATAGTGACAATCGAAGATGTTTTGGAAGAAATTGTAGGTGAAATTGAAGATGAGCATGATAAAGATGTCGGCACTTTGATTAAAGAGATTGCCCAAGACGAATATTTGGTATCCGCACTTACCCCAATAGAAGTTTTTAATGAAGAATTTAAGTCTTCTCTCAGTAATAAAGATTTTGATACCTTGGGCGGAATAGTAATGCACCATTTCGCTCGCTTCCCTAAACCAAATGACGCCATTAATATCGAAGGATGGCGGTTCGTTATAAATTCTTTAGAAAGAAGAAGAATAAAGAGAATCAAAGTTTCCAAAATAAACTAATTTAACTTTCTTAAAACACCCTCTATCTTTAATATATTAATTATGTTGAAGGAGAGACTTCTTGCCCTTATAAGTGGATTGATTTTTTCCTTAGGCTTTGCGCCCTTCGATCTTTGGGCGCTCTCCATTATTTCTGTTGCTGTCCTATTTCAGCTAGTAAAAAATAGTTCAAATCAAGATGCATTTACGTACGGATATTTATTTGGATTTGGCATGTGGCTTACGGGTATATCCTGGCTGTATGTAAGTATTCACTATCATGGAAATTTAGGAATTATAGGAAGCTCTTTACTTATACTTATTTTTATATCAATCTTATCTATCTATTCAGGACTATCACTTCTATTAAATAACTTCCTTAGAGTAGCGAGCCCACAAAGCCTTACTTTTTTGACTCTACCTGTCTCATGGGTGGTTATAGAAATAATAAGATCTTATTTGTTTACAGGCTTTCCGTGGTTAATTGCTGGCACTATGCTGGCAGATACTTTTATAGACGGATATACACCAATTATCGGTGCGCAAGGAAACACTTTTTTTATAATACTTTTAGGTGTTCTTGTCTCTTTAATATATGACAGTTTTCAACAAAAAAGATCCGCCCTCTTCTCCTCATTTTTATTTATTATAATTTTAATTCCTTCAATTTTATTGAAATCAATTGAGTGGACTTCTGCTGAAGATAATATTCAGATATCTCTTTATCAGCCCAATCTTACTTTAAGTGATAAATGGAGCAAATTTGGAATATTAAAGACACAAGGAATGATTGAGCAATCTATTGAAGATGCAGAAGAAGGAGATTTGATAGTTTTTCCAGAAACGGCTCTCATATTGTCAGAAAAGGACAATAAACCCTTTATGGATTTAATTAAATACAAGAGCTCTAGCAAAAATCTCACATTAGTTACCGGAATTTTAGAAAGAGAGGGTAAACTTAAGATAAGAAATAGGCTTCAAGCAATTGGTTCTATAGAAACGCACTACGATAAGGTAAAACTGGTTCCTTTTGGAGAATTTATACCATTTGAACGTTATTTGGGCAGTCTTTTAGATATTATTGGATTAAATTTAACGAATACTGTACCTGGATACGCAATAAAACCAATAAATACAGGTAATTTAAGGATTTCTCCAAGTATTTGCTATGAAATAGCCTTTGATGAGCTTATAAGAAAAACCGCCAAAGATAGTAATATTTTGCTAACTGTCAGCAACGATACTTGGTTTGGAAGGTCAATTGGCCCAATACAGCATCTAGAAATTGCTCAAAATAGAGCTCTTGAGCATAAAAAACCTTTAATTAGGTCAACAAATAGCGGAATTAGTGCAATTATCTCTAGAAATGGACAAATTATTGAAAAACAAGAGTATTTTGAAGAAAAAAGTATAAAAGGAACCGTTATACTCTATTCTGGAAATACTATTTACTCAAAGTTTGGAAATTGGCCATTAAAAGTAATTTTAGTTATTTACTTGAGTTTAATAGTTTTAAATAGAGCTTTTAAAAGAAACACATCTTAATAAAGAACATATGTTACATTACGGCTTATATAATTTTATAAAAATCTTATTAGTTGTTGTAATTATAACATCTTGCTCCTCTGTTCCAGTTAATAAAAATATGAATAAAAACAATATTTTAAATAACATTTATGCCATAGACCCTCTTTATAAAGACTTACCCGTGTTACTGTTTGTAGACATAGAAACCCAAACTCTTTCGCATATAGAAAAAGGTACATTTTTAAAACTTTATAAGATATCCTCGTCATATTATGGTACAGGTAGCAAGTTAAATAGCCTAAAAACACCTCTTGGAAGACATGAGATCTATAAGAAAATAGGATCTAATTTACCTATTAATGCCATTTTAAAAGGTAGAGTGTGGAATGGAGCAATAGCAGATATTATTGAGGAGCCTATTGATACAGAGTTTGATCATGTAACTTCCCGCATCTTATGGCTTGATGGTCTAGAATTAGGTAAAAATAAGGGAAGAGGCATAGATTCTAGAAATAGGTATATTTATATACATGGAACTGCCGAAGAAGGTTTGATAGGAACTCCTGCTTCTGATGGTTGCATTAGAATGTATAATAAGGATGTTGTAGAGCTTTTTGATCTTGTGGATGAGAAAGCACAAGTCTGGATTTATTAAATTTATAAGTTATGAAGAAATTTTTACTGTTCTCCTGCGTAATTTTTGGTACATATGCATTCTCGTGTCCTAAGGTTTTAGATCATGAGGTAAGGATTTTAGATTCTTCCGAAACCCTAAATCTTTGTGAATATGAGAATAAGGTTGTTCTTGCCGTTAATGTTGCAAGCAGATGTGGATTTACATATCAATATGAGGCTTTGCAAGAGTTATACGCAAAGTATCAGAATGATGAATTTGTTATCTTAGGATTTCCTTCAAGAGACTTTATGTATCAGGAGTATAGTGACGAATCTAAGGTCAAAGATTTTTGTAGTACAGAGTATGGTGTTACTTTTCCAATGTTCGCTACATCTCCTGTTAAAGGCAGCGATGCAAATTCTTTCTACAAATCACTGACAAAAATAACAGGCCAAAGACCTGGTTGGAATTTTCATAAATATCTTATTTCTAAAGAAGGCGAGGTACTGAGTTTCGATAAAAATGTAGAACCGGATAGCAAAGAGCTTACCTCACAAATCCTCAAGTTATTATAAAAAGTAAGTACTTACTATTAATTAAATACAATTAATTATTGAATTACTTCAATTTTATTATCTGAAGCACAGATTATAATATCGGCCTTTCTGTTCGCAAATATTCCATTTTCTACAACACCCGGGATGTTATTTATCTCAGCCTCAAGATCATAAGGTACCTCTATCGGTAGATTATGAATATCTACTATTTGATTGCCATTATCTGTTGTAAATCCATTTCTGAAAACAGGCTTCCCGCCCATCTTCATCAGCTCTCTAGAAATAGCACTTCTTGCTATTTCTATAACCTCAATAGGAAGAGGAAATCTGCCAAGAAGATCGGTATGTTTTGTTTCATCAACTATGCAAATAAATTGATCAGAAGAATAGGCAAGAATCTTTTCTCTTGTTAGTGCCCCACCACCACCTTTGATTAATTCTTTTCTATCATTATATTCGTCCGCTCCATCCACATAAAAATCTATAGAGTGAACCTCATTTAATGAAAAAACATCATAAGAATTATCTATTAATTTTTCAGAAGCATTAGAGCTACAAATCACTCCCTTAATATGAATCTTTTCTTTATTAAGTTCTTCGATAAAAAAATTAGTTGTTGATCCAGTTCCTATGCCTATAACGGTGTCCTTTTGCAGATTAGGCTTTATTAGATTAAAAGCTTCTTTAGCCGAATTTTCCTTTTTTAAGTCCTGGTTCATGTTACTTTAGATTTAATGAATATTATCACTCAGTCAGTATAATAGCCTGCTTTTACTGTGCTTAGTTGAGCTAAATCAATGAATTCTTCTAATTTTAAGACATATATTAAACTTATTGAGTCCTCAAGCGTCTATGAAGTGGCCCAGATAACTCCTATAACTAAAGCAACTCAACTCTCAAAAGCCCTCAAAAACAATATTTTACTTAAGAGAGAGGATTTACAGCCAGTATTCTCCTTTAAAATAAGAGGTGCTTACAATAAATTAGCAAAATTAAATAAAAAAGGCATTACAGGCCCTTTTATTGCTGCTTCAGCTGGTAATCATGCGCAGGGATTTGCTTTTGGTGCTAAAAGCTTAGGTTTAAAGGCCTATATCGTTATGCCAATTACAACACCATCCATTAAAGTTAATTCTGTCAAAAGTTTTGGCGGAAAGGTTATTTTACACGGTGATAATTTTGATGAGGCATTACAGCATGCTAATGAATTGGTTAAAAAAGAAGGCTATACCTTTATTCATCCTTACGATGACAAAGATGTTATTGCAGGACAAGGAACAGTAGGAAAAGAATTAATTGAACAAATCAACGAGGGTATTGATGCTATTTTCGTTCCAGTAGGAGGAGGGGGATTAATTGCTGGATTGGGTACTTATGTCAAAGCTTTGAGCCCAAAAACTAAAATTATTGGAGTTGAACCTGAAGATGCTGCATGCCTTAAGCTGGCACTGGATAATAATAAAAGGCTTTCCTTACCAGAAGTTGGTTTATTTGCCGATGGTGTGGCCGTAAAACAAATCGGCAAAGAAACATTTTCTTTGATTAAGGAATGGATTGATGATGTTATTACGGTCTCCGTTGATGAGATGTGTGCTTCTGTTCAAGATACATTTCAAGAGACACGCACTGTCCCTGAACCAGCAGGAGCATTGGCTTTAGCTGGGTTGAAGAAGTACTGTCAGTCTCGGAGGGTAAAAAATAAAACGCTTGTAGCAATTAATTCAGGAGCGAACCTAAATTTTGATCGTTTAGGTCATATTGTAGAGAGAGTTCAGTTAGGTGAAAGTAAAGAGGCGTTACTCAGCGTTAAGATTCCTGAAGAAAAAGGAAGCTTCAGAAGGTTTTGTAATTTTTTAGGCAAAAGGAGTATTTCAGAATTCAATTACAGAGCGGAAGAAAGTGAAGAAGCAAATATTTTTGTTGCTTGTCGCTTCAATAACAAAGAGGGTAAAGGAAAGTTAATAAAGCACCTTAAATCTAAAGGATTTTCACCTAAAGATCTTTCGGAAAATGAGGTAGCTAAATTACATATTAAGCACATGGTTGGCGGAAGAGCGCCAAATGCAGTTGTTGAGAGGGGAGAGTACATCTTTAGAGTTGAATTTCCGGATAGACCTGGTGCGTTAGTAGATTTTTTAGACAAATTGAGTGACAAATTTAATATCACTTTATTCCACTACAGGAATCAAGGTTCGGCTTATGGAAGAGTGCTTGTTGGTTTTGAGTCTAAAGAAGAAAATTATCCTAAATTATTAAAGTATTTAAGTGATACTGGTTTTAGATTTTGGGATGAAACTGAGAATACAGCCTATAAGGCCTTTCTAAAATAAGTCTTACTAGAACTTGTAGAATTTCTTATCTGTTATGCAGGCATCAGCCTTGATGTCATGTTTCTCAGGAAAGCTATGTTCAATTTTTTGAAAATCATATGCCAGGATAATAAGTTTTAGATTTGGAGTGCTAATATTTGCTAGAGAATAATCGTAATAACCTTTCCCCATTCCAATTCTATATCCCATTGCATCAAAACAGACACAAGGTAATAAGATTATTTCTAAATCGCTCGGATCAATCTCTTTGTTGCTTGTTGGCTCTAATATTCCGAGGCTATTTTCTTTTACTGCCTCTTTGGTCTCTAACTGTTTAAATTTAAGTATTTTTGAACCCTCTATCATCTCTGGAAGATAGATATCTGACTTCATATCTAAAAATAGTTCTATTAAAGACTGAGTTGGAATTTCGTTTCTAATAGACGAATAGCAGGCAATTCTTTTATTGAGAAATAAGTGAGAATTAGACTGGACTATATTTAATAAATTAGTTTCAGCCTCCATCACTAGATCTTGAGAGAGTTCTTTTCTAATTTGAATATATTTTTTTCTGAGTTCAGACTTACTGCTCATGAATGGTGTTTCCCAGATTACCGTTGTTCATTACTGCCCTGAACCGTGAAGTTCAAGGCGGTGATCCCGTCAATTTATCAGGCTTCCCATTAAATGGGTATGCACAACAAAAATTTTTCAGAATCCCCTATTATTTTTTTATCGGCTCGAGAGTAGTAAAAACTATCGAATAAACCAGGAAACTTAAAAAATTATAACCTACTTATCACGCTTTAAAAGATAAACTTTCTACCTGTTTTTTTACTTCAATCGTAAGGCCTTCTAAGCTTTCATTAACAGATGCATCTTCACTTACATTTGATAAGTTCTTTAAATATTCATTGCTAATATTAAGTGCCGTAATAATTGCTGCTCTTTTTTCATCCAAGCCAGATGCTTTCTTTATTTCACTTAATTTTGTATCTAAAAACACAGCGGCTTTCTTAACTTCTTCTGCTTCCTCAGGGGGACAAGCAATTTTATAATTCGTGCCCAAGATCTTTACGGTAGTTGTTTCTTTGCTCATCTGCTTTTGTAGGATTTAATTATCTTAGCTATACCTTCTTTCGCCACCTCAATATTTTTTGAAAGTCTATTATTCTCTTTTGAGAGTTGGATATTTTTTTTGGCAAGGTGGTCATTCACTTCCTTAAGCTGCTGACTAAGCTTGATGAGCTCGTGCACTTCACTTTCTAGATTATCAAACTTATTTTCAGACATTTTCTAGTTTAAGTTTAACTTTGAACTTAATTTCTTGCTACCATGTTTATTCATAAAGTACTTATATTTACCATAAATGACATGAATAACAATTTTTCTGAGAGAAGGTCCCATTTAGCTGATAAAGTTTTAGAAAATTCGGCAATTATTATTGCTTCTGCTTCCGTTAAATCTAGAATCTCTGACACCGATTATGCTTACAGGCAAGATAGTAATTTCTACTATTTATCTGGCTACGAAGAGCCCGAGTCTTTAATTGTGATAAGACCTGATAAAGAGAATGAAAAGTTTATAATTTTCTGTAGAGATAGAGATCCTCTTCGTGAACAATGGGATGGTTTTAGATCAGGGCAAGATGGAGCTATTCAAGAGTATCAAGCTGATTCAGCTTATAGCATTAATTCTATTGACCAACAGATGCCTCATCTACTTGAAGGAATTAAGAATATATATTTTTCTATGAGTGCTCCTAATGGCGTAGATTTAAAAATTTCGCAATGGGTAGAGGACATAAGAAAGAATACTAGAGCCGGAGCAGAGCCACCCCAGAATTTGCTGTCTCTAGATTTAATCTTACATGAGATGAGGCTTATTAAAGAAGATGATGAAATGAATCTCATGAAGCGAGCTGCTGAGATCACTACCGAGGCACACATTAGAGCAATGCAGGCAGTTACTCCGGGTATGTTCGAATATCAACTTGAAGCTGAATATTTATACGCTTTTAATAAAAATGGTGCAAGATCTCCCGCCTATAATTCTATCGTTGGAGGAGGAAACAATTCTTGCATACTTCATTATGTTGAAAACAATGCTGAATTAAAGGATGGCGATCTAGTGCTTGTAGATGCTGGATGCGAATATCAGTATTACGCTTCAGATGTAACAAGAACCTTTCCTGTTAATGGAAAATTTACATCGGAACAAAAAGAAATTTACTCGATAGTGTTAGAGGCTCATAAACAGTCTATGGAACAGGCAAAACCAGGTAATAAGTGGAATTTAATGCACGAGAAATCTGTAGAAGTCATAGTAGAAGGTCTAATATCTATAGGTTTATTGCAGGGGTCAAAAGAAGAAAATATAGAAACAGGTGCGTACTCAAAATTCTATATGCATAGAATTGGTCATTGGCTTGGTATGGATGTCCATGATGTTGGAGGTTATAAGAAGGACGGTGACTGGAGACAACTAGAAGAGGGCATGGTGATGACAGTAGAGCCAGGGATTTATATTTTAGATACTCTGGAAGATGTCGATGATAAATGGAAGGGTATAGGTGTTAGGAT
The DNA here is from genome assembly GCA_964449395.1 of uncultured Gammaproteobacteria bacterium. Classification (GTDB taxonomy): domain Bacteria; phylum Pseudomonadota; class Gammaproteobacteria; order Magnimaribacterales; family Magnimaribacteraceae; genus Magnimaribacter. The sequence continues at coordinate 8,459 of CAYVAL010000010.1, forward strand.
AGAAGATGATATTTCTATTACAGATTCAGGTTTTGAAGTACTAACCCCTGATGTTCCCAGAACCATTGAAGAAGTTGAACATACCGTTCAAGGTTAAGTGAACTGCCAAGTAACAATTGTTGGAGGTGGTGTTGCGGGGGCCTTGTTGGCACTCTATTTAGGTAAAGCAAGAGTTAATACATGTTTAATAGATAAGGGCAAACCTTCTGTTAAATTGACTAATCCTTTTGTTGGCAGGACAACATCACTTAATCTCTCGTCTATAAATTCGCTAAAAGAAGCAGGGATTTGGGAAAACATTGAACAAAATTCTCAGCAATTTGACGAAATTCATGTATGGGATGCTGAGGGGTCATCTTCTGTTCAATTTAATGCAGCTGAAATTTCTAAGAAGGATCTGGGTGTTATTGTTCATAATAATATTCTTTTAGAGGCTATATTTGATGAGCTAGAAAAAATTTCTGAAATTAAGGTGATTCAAGAAGACTCCTTAATGGACATTGAACAAGATCAGAATGAGATTAAAATCTTCACTCATTCGGGCTTAAATATATCGTCAGAACTGCTGATTGGTGCGGATGGATCACTTTCAAAGGTCAGAGACTTATCGAAAATCCCAATACGAACCTGGAGTTATCAACAACAAGCCATAGTCACTTCTGTTGTCACTGAAAAACCTTTAAATAAGACTGCTTATCAGATTTTTACTGACACAGGGCCGATTGCATTATTACCTTTAGCCCAAGGGTCAAATGAAGCTTCATTAATTTGGTCCACTGATGAAGAGTACGGGCAAAAAATATTAAAGTTAGAGCGAAACTTATTAATGAGAGAGCTAAAGCTAAAAACCGAAGATAGGTTTGGTGAAATAAGTTGTAACGAAGATATTAATTATTTTCCATTACATCAGCTCCATGCCAAAAAGTTTTACAAAGGAAGATCAATTTTGGTGGGAGACTCCGCACATACTATCCACCCTTTAGCTGGTCAGGGTCTGAACCTGGGCATTGCGGATGTAAAAGAGTTATCTGAACTATTAACATCTGCTAATAGATATGGAAGGGCTTTATATGAAGAAGAAATGCTTAGATCTTATAGCAAAAGAAGAGAGCCTGAGAGTTATAAGATGATAGCCTTAATGGAAGCCTTTAAGAGAGGGTTTGGTTCAGAAAATATTTGGATAAAGTTAGGTAGAAGCTTTGCTTTTGATTTTGCAAATAATACTAAGGCCCTCAAACGGCGCTTAATCAAGGAAGCGGCAGGGGTTATTTAATTTTTGCTTCGGTATAAATAACGTGTTTTCTAACAACAGGATCAAATTTCTTGATTTCCATTTTGTCTGGCATTGCAGATTTATTTTTGTCAGTTGTATAAAAATGACCTGTTCCAGCAGAAGAAACTAATCTTATTTTTTCTCTCATATCTTTTCTCCTCTAGATCTTAGGTCTGCAAGCACTTTATCTATGCCATTTTTATCGATAGTTCTCATTCCATTTGCCGACACAGTAAGGCTTACATACCTCTTTTCAGACTCGACCCAAAATTTATGCTTATGAAGGTTGGGCTGGAAAGTTCTTTTATTTCTGTTTTTGGCATGGGAGACATTATTACCTGCTTGAGGCTTTTTCCCTGTTACTTGGCAAACTTTAGACATAACTTTATATAATATTTCCTTGTAGAGCCGCGTTTTATACCAGAAGCATTGACAGCAAGCAAGAATAAGCCGCTATAATCTCGTATTAAGAGAGCAAAATATTGAAATCTTTAATTAATAAAAACATCATATTAGGGGTCACGGGCGGTATAGCAGCTTATAAGTCAGCTGAAATTGTGCGACATTTAAAAAAATCCGGAAGTTCTGTTCGTGTTGTCATGACAAGTTCAGCTGAAGAATTTATTACCCCCCTAACTTTGCAAGCCTTATCAGGAAATAGGGTTTCTACTGATTTGCTGGACGTAGAATCAGAGGCTGCTATGGGTCATATAGAACTAGCAAAGTGGGCTGACGCCATTTTAATAGCGCCTGCCACAGCAAATACTTTAGCTAGACTTTCTACAGGAAGAGGGGATGATTTGCTTTCAACCGTGACACTTGCTTTTGATGGCCCTATATCTATAGCCCCAGCTATGAATCAGGCTATGTGGAAAGATAAGAGAACCCAAGAAAACCTAGAAAATCTGCAAAAAAAGGGTTTTAAGATATGTGGGCCTGGTTCTGGAGAGCAAGCCTGCGGTGATGTAGGACTTGGTCGCATGCTAGAGCCTTTAGAAATACTAGAACTATTTTCTTCATCTTTTGATCAAGGGAAAATGTCAGAAAGGAGTGTATTGATAACAGCAGGTCCCACTCAAGAACCTATAGACCCTGTCCGATTTATCACCAACAGAAGTTCTGGAAAGATGGGCTATAGCTTAGCAGAAGCCGCCATTGAAGCTGGAGCAAAAGTCACCCTTATAAGTGGACCAGTAAATCTAGACCCGCCCCCTAATTGTAATTTTGTTTTAATAGAAACCGCCAGCGAAATGTATGAGGCCGTAATGCATCATGTCAAAAGCAAGGATGTGTATATAGGTACTGCTGCCGTTGCTGACTATAGACCTGCTGTTTTCAATAAATCTAAGATTAAGAAAGATGCAGACAAATCTTCATTAACTCTTCAACTTGAAGAGAATCAAGATATTTTAAAATCTGTAAGTGCATTAAACGAGAGACCATATGTTGTTGGTTTTGCGGCGGAAACGGATAACCTTCTTAATAATGCTAAGAAAAAACTAAAGAATAAAAGACTTGATCTCATTGTTGCCAATGATGTCTCAAACAAGGAAATAGGTTTTGATTCAAATGAGAATGAGGTCACACTTATAACCAATAAAGAAGAAAAACTTTTAGAAAAACAGAATAAAAAGAAGATCTCTAAAAAAATTATAGAATTCATATCCTCAGAGCTAGCTAATTAGCCCAAAAGTTTAATTTTATTAACTTGACAGTTTTTTATATCTACTAGATATTCTTAAGTAGATTTCATTTTATAGGAGAAAATTATGGCAATTGCTAGAGTACAAATTTCCACAGCTATTGTGGGTAAGGAAGCTGAATATATGGCCGCTACATCGGAAGGGGCTAAATTGATGCAGTCAAAAGGTTTAAAGAATTTCTTAAGAGTATCGCACTCGGGAACGCCAGGCATAGAGGTCTGGTCAATGACAATGTTTAAGGATTGGGAAGAGTATGGAGCAGCACAAGATATGATGCAATCTGACGCTGACATTCAACAATGGTATCTTGAGTCAATAACTAATAGAACTGGTGAAATGCTAGATTCTTTTGAGATGGTTGAAGTGCCCGGATTTGAAAGAGGAGCCGAGACATCGGGCGATATAGTTTTTGCAACCGCTTGGAATATCTTGCCGGAAGACGGGATGGGCAAGGAATTTATAAAATCGTGCTATGGAGCTAAAGAGATTCATGAAAAACATGGTGCAAAAGCAAGATTATGGCAAGGAATGGGTGGAGGTTATTCTGGAAAAATGATTTATAGCTTGGGCTATGATAATTTTACTGAAATGGGGAAGGTTCAGAAGAGTTTTCAAGAGGACTTTGCAAACTTCAACAGATCAGTTGCTGTCACCGCAACAATAGATCATCAGTTAATTCTTAGAGCTTCCACTATCCTGTAGCTTATATGTTTGGCAATAAAAAAGGCGCTTTAAGCGCCTTTTTTACAGTGGAAATGAATTTATTCTTTTGGTGATTCTTCCTCATTAGAAGTTTCTTCTTCAGCCGCATCTTCAACTACTGTTTCTTCAGTAACAGCTTCCTCAACTGCAACCTCTTCAGCTATAACTTCCTCAACTGCAACCTCTTCAGCAACAACCTCTTCAGCTTTAACTTCCTCAACTGCAACCTCTTCAGCAACAACTTCGGCAACTGGAGCAGCTT
>CAYVAL010000011.1:0-12373 GCA_964449395.1 uncultured Gammaproteobacteria bacterium
CAAGAGATGCAGCCATTTGTTCCCAAAAACTTGTTATGTAAGATCCAGATTTAACCGTTCTATCAATAAGATCTATGCTGTAACCTAATGCAATTGGGAGAAGGCCCGCAATAGTGGTAAAGGAAGTTAAAAATACTGGCCTCAATCTTAATATGGCACTTCGAAAAGCTAAGGACTTAGTTGTCGAGCCAGGATTGTTTCTTTTAAGTAGATTAAAGGTATCAATCAAAACAATATTGTTATTTACTACAATTCCAGCTAAAGCAACACAGCTTATACCGGTTTGCAATGTACTGAAGGATCGATCAAGAATTAAGAGCGATATGAATACCCCTCCAAAAGATAAGAGGATGGCAGATAGTACAATATTAGCTTGATAGAAGCTGTTAAATTGAGCAACGAGGACGATCAGCATTACAAAGAGCATTGCAATGAAACCAAGAACTAGATAATCGGCAGCTTCTTTATTATATTTATCAAACCCGTCGTACCCAATCGTAACACCTTTACCTAAATCTTCTGTTGCGAGCCAATCTTTAACTTTCTTTATTTCTACAGAGTCTATAGCTCCTTCCACCGTGCGTGCAGATAGGCTATGAACTCTTTTTCCACCTTTTCTGCTTATACTCTTAGTCGCAGGTTGGATATTTGTCTCTACAAAACTACTGACAGGAACTAAGCCTTTTGCAGTTTGTACATTTAAATTACTTAATTGATCTATATTTCTTTCTGATTTAGGAAACCTAACTCTTATATCAACTTCTCTATCAAGATTTAGAGGTCTATATTCACCTACCTTAATGCCATTAGTTACCATTTGGACAGAAGCACCTACATCGCTTAATCCGGCACCATATTGAGCTGCTTTGGTCCTATTTATTTCTAGTTCCCACTCGATACCTCTAGTTACAGTAGTATCTTCTATGTCTATGAAGCTACCAACATTTTCGACGTACCTTCTTATTTTCCTTATAGCTGCAACAAGAGCTTGCTCGTTATCACCACTCACATTTAATTGAAGTGCTTTACCTATAGGAGGACCACCTTGCTCCGCTTCTACTTGGACTAAATACCCTGAAGTATCTTCTAATCTTTCTCGCAGAACATCCATAATCTCAAAACCATTGAGATCAGAGACTGCCTCATCTTCAGCATAGAAATCAATAAACATTCCTCCAACCCTGTCTGGAGATCCCGAACCACGGCCTAATCCTCGGTTTCCACCTGAGTTTGACCAAACGGATAGATTTTCTATTTCTTTTACATCAATTATCTTCTGTTCCGCCTCTATCGCTATATCTCGTATTTCGTCAACAGCAAGGTTACCTCTCGCAAGGATATCAACATCTGCAAATTGCGGAGCAACCTGCGGAAAATAAACTATCCCTTTGCCATGTTGCGCCCAGAGTCCTATGCAAAGAATAATTGCGGCTAGAATTACAGATATTGTTTGGCCTGGAGTATCTAAAAATTGATTAATCTTTCTGGCATAAACACCTGAAGCTCCAGATAGACTAAGTGGATCAGATGATTCTAGTAATCTTGTATTATTGACTTCTTCTTCAGATTGCTTCGCTAACCCACCAAACATAGCACCTAAGATAGGGGCAAAAACAAGTGAGTAGAGCAGGGAACCTACTAGAACGCAGAAAACAGTAATAGGCATATCTCTAATGAAAGCCCCAAATCCTGGCATAAACATTAAGGGTGTGAAGGCAATTAATGTGGTGGTAGTTGAGGAGAGAACAGGCCAGAACATTCTTGTTGCAGCAGCAGTATAAGCCTCTACTCGATTCATTCCTTCAGCCAGCTTACGATCTGCATACTCTGTAACTACTATAGAGCCATCAATCGTCATGCCCATAGAAATTAGCATCCCAAACATGACCATAAAATTAAATTCTTTTCCGAGCACAAGAAGCACTAAAAGAGCAAATAGATATGAAAATGGGATAGCCATTCCAACTAGCATTGACGTTCTGAAACCTAAAGCAGCTAAAACAACGATCATGACAAGTGCGATAGAAGTTAGAACATTTCCTTGTAATTCGGAAATCATTTGGAGAGCAAATTCAGAGTCATCACGCACAAAATTAACATCTACACCTTCTGGAAAACTTTTAATTTCCTCCTCTACCATCTCTCTGATATCGGTTACCGTATCGATGATATTTGTTCCGATTCGCTTCTTTACATCTACAGATAAAGACTGTTGTCCATTAATTCTTGAGTATCCCCCTCTATCTTTAAAAGTCAGGCTAACGTCAGCAACGTCCTTGAGAGTAACCACCGAATTACCTGATACTTTGATAGGAAGAGTTTCGATATCTTCTAGACTTGAGAATACACTGGGTACATTGACTGCAAATCTGCCTGATCCAGTATCTTGGAAACCTGCAGGAATAACTCTGTTGTTATTTGATACAGCTTGAAAAAGCTGATTCATAGATATTCCATAGGATTCTAGTTTACTTTTATCAACTATAGCTTCTATTAAATCTTCAGGAACGCCATTTAGTTCTGCCTCAAGGACATTGGGGTGGGTTTCAATAACATCTTTTAACTCTTGAGTTAAATTGACTAATACCCTTTGCGGAAGTACTGCACTTGCAACACTGACAGTTAGCACAGGATCATCAGTCGAGGTAAATTCCCTGATAGTTGGTTCTCTTGCATCTAGCGGTAACTCCGCTCTTGCTTCGTCTACTTTAACTCTAACGTAGTAAAGAGCCTCATCTATATCTACGTCTTGATCAAATTCTACAACTACAGCCGCATAACCAGTGGAAGCTGTCGATCTAATATCGATGACCCCAGAAATTGTCCGTAATGCATCTTCAAGCGGCTTGGCCAGTAGTCTTTCAGAATCTTCAGGTGAAACGCCTTCGAAGCCAACACCTATATAAGCCCCAGGAAAACTCACTTGAGGTTCTGTAGCCTTAGGGAGATAGTTTAGTGCGAATACTCCAGAAAGAGCTAATAGGACAAGAATGCTTAAGGAAGTTCTACTTTTTTTTATGGCACCGGTTATAAAATATTTCATGCATCAGGAGAAAAGGTTTCTTTTACGTTGACCGTTTGACCTTGGAATACATATTCTTGTCCCAAAGTAATTATTCTTGCTTCTTGATCTAAACCAGAAACCCACATACCACTACTTGTATCTTCTAGTATTTTGATTTCTTTAAATTCAACTTTATTTTCTTTAGTGACAGTTCTGACACCTAACTTACCTTGATCGTTTAAAGACAAAATAGCAGGGGAAATTTTGTGAGCAGGCTCTTTTTTTCCTTTGATATATATTTCAGCTGAAACACCATCTCTTATAGTTGTATCTTTATTTTCAACGCTAATCTCAACTCTGAAAGTCCTCGTATTTTTATCTGCAGATGAGCCTATAAAAGCAACTTCACCTGAAATAAGTCTTCCTGAAATTAACTTGGCAGTTGCTTCTGAACCTAATTGAATTTGTGCAATATCTTTTTCTGCAACATCTGCTACCAATAACATTGGATCAGGATCTATCAAAGAAGCACAAACAGATCCAACATTAAGAAAATCGCCTTCGTCTACCTTTAGACTTTCTAGATATCCCGAAAAGGGCGCTACAATTTTTGGATAGGCCTCTCTTCCGGCAATATACAACTGGCAAATTAAATCACCTTCTTTGACGTAGTCTCCCTGCTGTACAGGTGTAGAGATTACTCTCCCGCTTACTTCAGCTCTTACTTGAACAAACTTATCTGCTTCAGTAAATCCGCTGGATTTTAATATTTGAGATTTATTACTAGCTATACTATTTAAAATAGTAACTGAAGATAGGGTATCTAAAGATGTTTCATTTATTTCGAAAGTTTGCTCTTCAACAAGGCTTCCCGATACCATCCATATAACCAAAAAAGAAGCTAGGATAGATGCAGTTTTATATGTTTGTTTGATTTTCATAAGTCAATTTAGGTGTTATACATAACTATAACACTAAAATACTTAATATAAAACTATATTTGGTGCTTTTCTTTAAGTTTTCTTAGATTTTCTTGGACAGTTTGGTTATCTAGTTTTGTAGTGGTTTGTTGAGCACCTGCATCCTGTATTTTCCAACTAGATTCAATTCTCCTATCTATTTGAGCAGATAATTGAGGGGTCTGGCCTTTATTTGATCTTTCCCAAAGGTATTTAACGTGCTGAAGAAATTTACTATTCCACGATGTTAAGGATTGACCTGTCTCTTTCCAGTACATAATAAATTCAGGTTTAGACCTTTCTGCAAATTCTTTTGGTATGTCAGTCAGCTCAAGAATATCAAAAAAATCTTCATTTGGTGACCACTGAGAGGTCATTTTAGATGGCAAGTCATCATTTTCTTTTACATCCTTAAAACGACCCCATTGTCTTCTTATGTGAGCTATAAATTTACTATTCCATATATCAGATTCTTCCTTGCGCTCAGTCCAATAGAGAACAAATTCAGGAATTTCTTTTTCTATGAATTCTTCATTGATTCCTGACTTGATAAGTATTTCTTTAGCATCATTATCAGGAATCCAATTTTTATCTATTGGTCTTGTTTTCATCTTCTTGTTATCTTCAACCTCTTTAAAACGCCATTTTTTAATAACAAATCTTAAAAACTTTACTCCCCAGTTAGTCGATTGTTCATTCCTTTCTTGGTTTAGTTTTTTGAAGTCATCGATTTGCAGGGCTGCAAAATCTTCTGGAATCCCATATTCATTAATCTGGTCTAAAACCTCTTTATCGGGAACCCACTTATTTTCCCTATTGATTGTAGGTTCTTGATTAGGATTCTTAGAAGAAAAGTAAGTATGGCCCTCAAAATTTGATTCAATAACTAGCCCCGTTTTAATTAACTTGGATAAGATATTTCTAATGTTTTCCTCTGACCAAAATTTATTATCAGTTCTAATTTGTTCTATAGAAACTTGATCGTGCGATACCTCTTGCTGTTTGAGATACTCAAGCAAAATTGCTTCCTCCAGGCCTATGGTATTTGCTATTTCTTTTGAAAAATATATCTTTGAATCAGTCATATGTAAAAGAAGCTAGAGTAATTTATGATCTAGCTCTAAACAAGGAGATTAAGTTAGTTATTTCTAAGTCTAACTGATTCTGCCAACCTGTATAGACAGTCTTTAGTGTCTTGCCAATTGATACATGCGTCAGTAATGCTCTGACCATATGTAAGATTACCAAGATCGTCAGCCTTTTGATTACCTTCTTCAAGATTACTTTCTATCATGACTCCAGTAATTCTTTTTTCACCAGCTTGAATTTGAGCAGAAATATCAGCACAAACATCAATTTGTTTTTTATGCTGTTTACTGCTATTGCCGTGACTCATGTCAACCATTATTGATTCTTCAAGGTTATTCGATTGCAGTATTTGAGAAGTTTCCTCTATAAATTCTTTTTTATAGTTAGGCTCTTTGCCTCCTCGTAAAATAACATGACAGTCTTTATTTCCAGATGACGAAAAAATGGCAGCTCTACCATCCTTTGTAACTGATAAAAATTTATGTGGATGTAAGGCTGAGCCTATGGCATCAGCGGCTACTTGGATCCCACCATTTGTAGCATTTTTGAATCCTATAGGGCAGGATGAACCCGAGGCTAGCTCCCTATGTACCTGACTTTCCGTAGTTCTTGCTCCTATCGCACCCCATGAAATTAAGTCTGCAATATATTGCGGGGTGATAACATCTAAAAATTCTGTTCCTGCAGGCATGCCTAAGTCATTTATATCTCTTAATAATTGCCTCGATACCGATAATCCTTTGTCTATATCGAAGGAATTATCCAAGTCTGGGTCGTTTATAAGGCCTTTCCAGCCAACTGTAGTCCTTGGTTTTTCGAAATATACTCTCATGATAATCAAGAGCTCTTCTTTTAAGTTGTTCTTCTCTGCAAGCAAAAGATTTGCATACTCCATAGCTGCATCGGTGTCGTGTATGGAGCAAGGACCAACGACTACCGCAAGCCTATTATCTTTTTTATTGAGTATTTCAGAGAATTCTTTCCTTGCAGAAAATACGGTTTCAGAAGAAATATCTGATATGGGTTGCTCAGATAATAGAGAGCTTGCAGAAACAACTTCCTGCCTTCCTGCTATTCTTAAATCACTAGTTTTTTGCATGGTTAAAATTTAATCGGATGTGCATTCTACATATATTGTCATTAGATTAAAGCATGAAAGTGTTAATATAGCTTATTAATAGAGACTTAATCTCATAACAAAAATTATTAAATTTATCTAAAAGTCGTAAAGATGGCTTCAAAAAAAATTTCCATAAGCATAATCCAAGAGAATCCTGTAGTCGGCGACATAAATGGAAATCTAGCACTAGCAAAAGCAGCTATTAAGAGTATATCCAAAGAAGCTTCACCTGATATTTTCTTATTCACTGAGATGTTTATTACAGGCTATCCCCCTGAAGATCTCATCCTGAGAGATGATCTGCTTCATCAGGCTTATGATGCAATACAAGAATTAAGTCATGAAAAACCTGAAAGCTTTATTGTCATTGGTTACCCAAAAAAGGAAGGAGATTCTATTTTCAATTGCGCTGGTGTCTTGAGAAATAACTCAATAATTACAGAATACAAGAAACAAGAATTACCAAACTACGAAGTTTTTGATGAAAAAAGATATTTTCAGCCAGGAAATAGCTCAGGTATATTTGAGGTAAACGGTTTTAGGGTGGCACTTTCTGTTTGCGAAGATATCTGGCACGAAAAGGCAATCAAACAAGCTCATGAGAGTAAAGCTAATTTAATCTTAAATATTAATGCTTCACCATTTCATCTTGAAAAAATAAATGAAAGGAAAAAGCTAATCTCTAACCAAGCTTCAAAATATTCTTTACCAATTGTTTATGCTAATCAAATAGGAGGACAGGACGAACTTGTTTTTGATGGAACTTCTATGGTTATGGATGACACAGGTATTCAGGTAATGGAGCTTGCAAAGTTTGAGAGAGATCAAAAAGTAGTCGAATTTATATCCGAGGATGGACTAAATCTAAAAGCTACCAATTGTGAAGATATTCCCTTAGAAGATGATATAGCCGATGTATATCAGGCTTTAGTTTTGGGAGCTAAAGATTACGTTCTAAAAAATAATTTCCCCGGTGTTTTAATAGGCTCTTCAGGAGGAATTGATTCTGCATTAACTGCAGCAATAGCTGCAGATGCATTAGGCGCTGAAAAGGTCAGAACTTTCATGATGCCTTTTAAGTATACTTCTGACATGAGTGTAGAAGATGCACAAGAGCTGGCCGACAATCTAGGTATAAATCACTCCGTAATTCCTATAGGTGATATTTATGCATCATTTTATAAAGAACTTTCTCATGAATTTAAAGGCCAAGATCCTGATATAACTGAAGAAAACCTCCAGTCTAGATGTCGCGGTGTTCTTTTAATGGCTTTATCAAATAAATCGGGACGATTAGTCCTTACTACCGGAAATAAAAGCGAAACGGCTGTAGGGTATTCAACTTTGTATGGAGATACAGCGGGTGGTTTTGGGGTGTTGAAGGACGTACCGAAAATTTTGGTATATAAGCTTTCCAGATACAGAAATTCTCTTTCCGAAGCAATCCCAGAAAGAATTATTGAAAGACCCCCTTCAGCTGAGTTAGCTCCAGATCAACAAGATAGTGATAGTCTGCCTGACTATGATGTGCTGGATAAGATTATCGAACTTTATGTGGAGCAAGATAAAAGTAAAACAGAAATCGTTTTAGAAGGATTTGAAGAATCTGTCGTCAAAAGAGTTATTAGATTAATAGACATAAGCGAATATAAAAGACGTCAAGCGCCTTTGGGAGTCAAGATTACCTCCAGAGGTTTTGGAAAAGATAGAAGATACCCAATAACAAACCGATATTCTCAATAACTCACACCATAGCCTTTTTAGTTTAAGTTACTAAGACCTCTACATATTGATTTTATAAGGAAATAATCATGATTTCTGTTAACTGGCCTTTTAGCCCTAAAAAATTTCCCTTCTTTTACGGATGGGTAATATGGGGATTTAGCACTTTAGGCATTCTGTTTAGTATCCCTGGACAGACAATGGGTTTGGCTGTTTTTACTAACTCCTTCATGGAAGTGTTAGGTCTTTCCAGAACTGAATTATCTTTAGCTTATCTTATAGGCACAATCGGATCTTCTTTATTTTTGGCGCGGGCAGGAAGATGGTATGACTTATTCGGGGGCAGGATAATGATTACGCTCTCTTCCATATTCCTCTCGTTGATGATTCTTTATATTAGTTTTGTAGATATTTTAAGTATCTATCTAGGCAGCTCTGTATTAGTAAGCTTTATTCTTATTATGATTGGTTACTTTGGCGTCCGTTTTTTTGGTCAGGGTGTCTTAACAAGCTGTTCAAGAAATGTTCTTTTATTATGGTTTATTAAGAAGAGAGGATTGGTTGGCGGTATCAGAAATATATTTGTTAGCTTAGGCTTCTCCTTGGCGCCATTATTTTTAGCCGGTCTAATTTCTATTTACGATTGGAGGGAATCTTTGTGGATTCTTGCTGCCATTGGAGGGATTGGTTTCTCGTTTATGGCTTTTATATTTATTCGTGATAACCCTGAATCATGTGATTTAAAAGCTGATGGTATAAGCTCTGAATCTATTGAAGAGATTCCTAAAGAGGTTAAAAGCGTCTCCTTGAGAGAGGTTAAGTTAAACCCCATTTTTTGGATTTATTCTCTCAGTTTGAGTATGCATGCTTTATTTGGCACAGCTCTTGTATTTCATATTATTTCAATATTTGAGGAAGCTGGAAAAAGTCAGGCTGAAGCGTTTAGTTACTTTATTCCAGCAGCTATCTTCTCAACAATTTCAAATCTTTTAGCAAGTTGGGTAGCAGATAAAATAACTCTTAAGCCTATTCTCATATTAATGTTACTTTCTTTCTGTTTAGGGTCTATTGGTTTTATTAATCTCGAAAAGGATTGGGGCTTTTGGCTTTTAGCTTTTGGCTTTGGAGTTGGGGGAGGGCTTTGGGGCGTTCTGTCTAATCTTACTTTTATAAGATTCTTTGGACCTAAGCATTTAGGAGAAATAAGCGGGTTCAATTCTTCATTGACTGTTTTCGCTAGCGCAATTGGACCAGCAGCTTTCAGTGTCGGTTTTGATTTTTTTGGTAACTATGCTTTTCCTGCTCAGATTTGTTTAGTTTTTCTAATTGTCTTGTTGTTATTTTCTATATTTCTAGATGATAAAGAAGTTAAAAGAAAGTATTTACAGGACACTCAAGGTCAATAGCTGTATGTTTTATTCATAATAGTTATAATACGGGACCAATAGTTAAACTATTGGAAAAATGGTTGATATTAAAACCAAATCTCCTCTAAAAACAGAGGAAAAACCAGTTTATCCTCGCCAAGAGGAGATGTTCTTAGCGACTGTAAAAGGCAAAGAAACAATATTACCTGAAGACCTTTATGTTCCTCCTAATGCTTTAGAGGTTTTACTTGATAGCTTTGCTGGGCCTCTTGATTTTCTTTTATACCTTATTAAAAAACAGAATTTGGATATATTGGATATTAACGTAGCTAAAATCACTCAACAATATACTTCTTACATAGAATTAATGGATGCCATGCAAGTTGAACTGGCAGGAGATTATTTAGTTATGGCTGCTTATCTGGCAGAATTGAAATCTAGAATGTTGCTTCCAAGACCTCAAGAACAGTCTGAAGAAGAAGATCCTAGAGCTGAACTTATTAAGCGACTTCAAGAATATCAAAGATATAAAGAAGCGGCAGAAAGGATTGATAAAATTCCTAGATTAGACCGAGAGATATTTGCTGCTAATGCTAAACTACCTGAGTTCACAACTGAGGCACCTCTCATTGATGTTCCACTTGAGGAATTAACAATTGCTCTTGCTGAAGTCATGAGAAGAGCGGAACAATCTCAGGCTCATCTTATTAATTTTGAAGAACTTTCAACAAGAGAAAGAATGAGTCAGATACTAGAAAGAATGAAAACTGAATCATTCATAGAATTTACCTCTTTATTCAATAGTAAAGAAGGAAGAATCGGTGTTGTGGTAACATTCTTGGCTATATTAGAGTTATTGAAAGATTCACTTATTGAAATAGTGCAGTCTGAAGAATTTGGTCCAATACATATTAAAGGAATCGAAGAGGTGCATTAATGGAGAGGAAATTAAAAGAAATTCTTGAAGCATTGCTTTTATCGGCATCACGACCAATAAGCATTGACGACATGACTAAAGTCTTCGAAGATCCTAAACCATCTAAAGACGAGATAAGAAATAGTTTAAATGAATTGGATGAAGACTGTATTGAAAGAGGTATCGAACTAAAAAGAATTGCCACTGGCTATCGTTTGCAAGTCAAGCAATCTTTGTCTGAATACGTAGCAAAACTATGGGAAGAAAAGCCACAAAAGTTTTCTAAGGCAACTTTAGAGACTCTTTCTCTAATTGCTTATAAACAACCTATTACCAGAGGAGAGATTGAAGAAATTAGAGGAGTGACAGTTGGAACTCAACTAATGAGAGGATTAATGGAAAGAGGGTGGGTTAAAATAGTAGGCCAAAGGGATGTTCCAGGAAGGCCTTCTTTATATTCCACTACAAAAGAATTTTTAGATTATTTTGGCTTACAGCACCTAAGGGAATTACCTGAGTTACCTCAACTTCCCGACTTACAATCAATAGAACTTGAACTACCAATCGAAGAACCAGATAGTTCTCAAGAAAATACTCAAACTTTAAACTAAATCTTGAAAACAAGGATCCATAAGGTCCTGGCTGATCATGGCATCGGTTCCAGGAGAGGCATTGAGTCTCTAATAAGACAAAAAAAAGTTCTAGTTAACGGGCAATTGGCCACAATCGGTCAGCTGGTATCCGAACAGGATATTTTTGAAGTGGAAGGTAGAACCGTAAGGCTATCGAAAAAAGATCCCACAAAAAGAAGAATATTGATGTACAACAAGAAAGTGGGTGAGATATCTTCACGTAATGATCCGGATCATAAAAAAACTATTTTTGATTCTCTTCCTAAATTAAGATCTGGCCGATGGGTTTCTGTTGGAAGGCTTGATATCAATACTTCGGGACTTATTTTATTTACAAATGACGGTTCTCTAGCTAATCAATTAATGCATCCTTCATCTAATATCGAAAGAGAATATATAGCGAGAGTCCATGGTAATGTTACAGATGAAATTTTGAATAATCTCATTAAAGGAGTAAAACTTGATGATGGTTTTGCAAAATTTACTGACGTACAAGGCGGAAGAAAAGGTAATACCAATCAGTGGTTTGCTATGGTTATTATGGAAGGACGAACAAGAGAAGTTAGAAGGCTCTGGGAGAGTCAAGGCTTAGAAATCTCTCGCCTTAAAAGAGTTAGATACGGAACTTTATTTTTACCTGCCAGTTTAAAACAAGGTGCCTTTAAAGAGCTCTCAAAGAGTGAGATTAATGCTCTTGAGCGTCAATAGATTGGCCATTAATTTTTAGACTCATATCGCTCATTAAATACAAATAAATCTCTATTATTTCTACGGGTAGAGGATTTTTTTCTGGTTTTTCTGCTGGATAAGCAGATTCTCTCATCTTGGTCCTGACTGCTCCTGGATTGATGCAGTTGACTCTTATGTTTGAGGTATTTTGGAGCTCTTCAGATAAGATTTGCATCATTGCCTCTGTTGCAAATTTACTGATTGAGTAGGCTCCCCAGTAAGCTCTTCCTCGCCTCCCAACACCTGAAGAAGTAAATATTATTGAGCTATTATCCGATTTCTTTAATAGCGGCATTAAATTTTTGGTCAATAGAAAGCTTGCATCAAGATTCACTTTGAGAACATTTTTCCAGCTTAAATAACTGTATTGCTCAAGAGGTTTTTTTTCTCCAAGTATTGCTGCATTATTTACTAGTCCGTCGATTTTGGGGTACTCATCTCCTATGGCTCTAATAATTTCTTCATAATCTACTTCTTCAGCTTTTTCCAAATCCAGAGGCTGTATAATTACGTTGTTGGAGTAATCTTGTTTTAATTCATCGTAAAGTGTTTCAAGTTTTTCTAGACTCTTACTTAATAATATTAAATCCGCTCCAAACTCAGAAAAGGTTTTGGCGATTTGTCTTCCTATACCAGAACCAGAACCCGAGATTAAGATTGTTTTTCCTTCTAAGAGATTAGAAGGGAATTCCTTCTTATAGATATCCTTAATCACCATCAATTAAAGAAATAATTTCTTTTGGCTTATTAAAGATAAGATCTGAGCCCCAATAGTCAACATTATCATTAAGAGGTATATACCCATAAGCAGCTGCACCAGTTTTCATATTCGCTC
>CAYVAL010000012.1:0-11435 GCA_964449395.1 uncultured Gammaproteobacteria bacterium
ATCATCTAAAGGAGCCGGTATAGGCCACTCTGGAGCAAGACGATAATCAACGGAGATAATAACAACACCTAATTCAGAAGCTAATAATAAGTTTTGCAGATCCGATCCCTCAGGTGAACCAATAATATATCCACCTCCATGAATATGAACATAACCTGACTTTAAAGAATCTTCTTTGTGATTGGGCGTATAAAGAAGACAACGCACATCAGGCCCACTATCTAAAGAAACAAACACCTCTGCTCTTTTAACATTATAAGAATCTGCATTTGCAAGTGATGGCCTTAAATCATTAAGAGTTTGCCTCACGACGGCTAGATTCTCATCAGTTATTTCTGAAATAATTGGCGCTTCTGCCATTACTTGTAGTTCACGATCCAGCAAGTGTTTAGTTGATTTCATGCAAAATGCTCCTAAGACTTTATATAGTGAGATCAAATTTCATCCTACTTTATATATAAACTCTATACATTTAAACTTACTCTATGAAATTCTCTAAAGACTCCTGAAAACAAATTAAGTAAATCAGAAATGCCAGAGTTACCAGAAGTAGAGACGACCCTACGAGGAATTGAGCCATTTATAATAAATAAAAAAATATCTTCTGTTGTTATAAGACAGAGCTCATTGAGATGGACGGTACCGACACAACTGATTCAAAAGAAGTTGTTAGGAAGAACATTCTCAAATATAACCCGAAGAGGAAAATATCTATTACTCGAAAGTTGTAATGAACATTTAATCATTCATCTTGGGATGTCAGGTAGTTTAAGAATTGCGAAAGAGGAAGATCTTAAAAAGCACGATCATATAGATGTTTGTTTTGTGGATGGGACTATACTCAGATACTGTGATCCCAGAAGATTTGGATGCTTTTTGTGGACTAAAGATGTGGAAACACACTTTCTTCTTAAGGATTTAGGCCCAGAACCATTGGGTAATAATTTTAGTGGAGACTATCTCTTTCATAACTCCAGAAAAAGAAAAGTTCCTGTAAAGAACTTCATAATGAATTCTAAAGTAGTCGTAGGTGTGGGAAATATTTATGCAACTGAAGCATTATTTGCAGCTGCAATAAGACCGTCATCCAAAGCAGGTAAAGTACCAAGAAAAAAATATGATCTTCTAGCTAAAGAGATAGTGACTATTCTTAGGAGATCAATCAAAGATGGAGGTACTACTTTAAGAGATTTTGTAAGTGGTAATAATACTCCAGGATACTTTAAACAAAGCCTGAAAGTGTATGGTAGAGAAGGAAAAGAATGTTATGAATGTCAAACAATCATTAAAGGTCAAAGAATAGGTCAAAGAGCTAGCGCGTACTGCCCTTTATGTCAGTCTAGTTTTTAAATCTCTTTTGCAAAGCTTCTTTTACTATCGGATCAACAAACGAATCAATTTCTCCACCCATAGAAGCTATTTCTCTCACGAGAGTTGAAGATAGAAACGAAAACTTTGCCTTAGGAGTAAGAAATATACTTTCCAGATCTGGTGACATAGCTCTATTCATATTGGCAAGTTGAAATTCATATTCAAAATCAGATACAGCTCTTAAACCTCTGATTAAAATATTAGACTCTTGTTCTCTAGCAAGATCCACAACCAATCCTGTAAAACCTATAGCCTTAACATTTTTATTACCCTCAAATATTTTTTCTACGTGTTCTATTCTTTCCTCGAGTGTAAAAATAGGTTTTTTTGAGGCGCTTGTTGCTATTGCAATAGTAACTTCATCAAAAAGATGTAATGCTCTTTCAATTATATCTATATGCCCTAAAGTTATAGGATCAAATGTTCCTGGATATAAAGCTTTTGCCATAATCTACTCCTTTAATACGATTATTCTCTCACATAAATTGCATAATCTCATGAAGCTTTGTAAAAAAATTTTATATCGTAAAAGTCCAGTAAGTTAGACTTAGTCTTATAGACTAGAAAGAGAAAATACACTATGATTTAAGTACTGCGCACCTCCGTTTTTTATTAATTAAAGGGCATATTAATGAGCAATAATGAAGAAAATAAATGTCCGGTAATTCATGGATCATTATCCAGTAACAGTAATACCGGAACCTCAAATAAAGACTGGTGGCCAAATCAACTTAATTTAAGTTTATTACACCAGCATGATAAAAAATCTGATCCTATGGATGAAGATTTTGACTACGCAAAAGCTTTTAAAGAGCTGGATTATGATGCGTTAAAAAAAGATCTAACAGATCTTATGACAGACTCTCAAGAATGGTGGCCAGCTGATTTTGGTCATTATGGAGGTTTTTTCATACGTATGACTTGGCACGCTGCAGGTACTTATAGGATTGGTGATGGTCGTGGTGGCGGTGGAACTGGTGCTCAACGATTCGCACCTTTAAATAGTTGGCCGGATAATGGAAATTTAGATAAAGCCAGAAGGCTTCTATGGCCTATCAAGCAAAAATATGGAAAGAACATAAGTTGGGCTGACCTGTTAATCTTAGCTGGAAATGTAGCCATAGAATCGATGGGAGGTAAAACTTTTGGTTTTGGTGGAGGAAGACCAGATATCTGGGCACCTGAAGAAGATATAAATTGGGGCGCAGAAACAGAATGGCTTACCAACGAAAGATACAGCGGAGAAAGAGATTTAGCTAATCCACTTGGCGCCGTCCAGATGGGTTTGATATATGTGAACCCTCAAGGCCCTGATGGCAATCCTGATCCTATTGCTAGTGGTAGAGATATTCGTGAAACTTTTGGAAGAATGGCCATGAATGATGAGGAGACTGTTGCTCTTGTTGCCGGAGGACATACCTTCGGAAAAGGTCATGGTGCTGGCCCTGATGATAATGTTGGCGCTGAACCGGAAGGAGCCTCCATAGAAGAGATGGGCTTTGGTTGGACCAGTAGTTTTGCTTCAGGAAAAGGAAGCGATACCATCACAAGTGGCTTCGAAGGTGCTTGGACATCGAATCCAACTCAGTGGGACAATGGTTATTTCGATCTTTTATTTGGATATGAATGGGAGCAAGTGACTACACCTGCCGGAGCGATAGTTTGGCATGCTGTTGGTCAAACACAGGAAGATATGGCACCTGACGCTGAAGATGCTTCAAAAAAGGTACCTACCATGATGACTACAGCAGATATAGCCCTTAGAGAAGACCCAATTTATAGAGATATATCGAAACGTTTTCATGAAAATCCTGAAGAATTTGCTGATGCTTTTGCTAGAGCTTGGTTCAAATTGCTCCATAGAGATATGGGACCAAAAGCCAGGTATCTAGGTCCCGAAGTTCCTGAAGAGGAGCTTATATGGCAAGATCCTGTTCCCGCAGGAAATACCGATTATGATGTTCAAGGCGTAAAAGATAAAATTGCTGAGAGTGGATTATCCATACAAGAAATGGTTGAAACTGCTTGGGCAAGTGCTTCTACATACAGAGGCTCTGATATGAGAGGTGGCGCTAATGGTTCTAGAATCAGACTGGCACCTCAGAAAGATTGGGAAGCAAATAAACCAGATCAGCTTTCTAAAGTATTGGGTGTACTTACAGATATCGCTAATGAAAGTGGTGCATCTTTAGCAGATGTTATCGTTCTAGCTGGAAATGTTGGTATAGAAAAAGCGTCTGGATCAGATGTGCCTTTTGTACCTGGAAGAGGTGATGCCTCAGAGGAACAAACTGATGCAGAATCTTTCGCAGTTCTAGAACCTGTTTCTGATGCCTTTAGAAATTATCATAAATCAGGAACTAATATTCCTTCAGAGGAAATGATGTTGGATAAAGCACAACTGCTTGGGCTAACAGCTCCTGAAATGACTGTCCTATTAGGTGGCATGAGAACCCTAGGAATAAGTAATGATGGCCTAGGAATCTTTACGGACAATCCTAATAAACTGTCTAATGATTTCTTTGATACTTTGTTGGATATGTCTGTTCAGTGGAAACCGAATGGAACTGGTAATTCTTACGAAGCTGTAGACAGATCTACTGGTGAAAAAGTTAGAACAGCTTCTAGATCTGATCTAGTTTTTGGATCTAACTCGCAACTAAGAGCAATAGCAGAGGTTTATGCAAGTTCAGATGCTAATGACAAATTTGTTTCAGACTTTATCTCAGCTTGGAATAAAGTTATGACAGCAGATTTAGTTTAGTAAATAAAACCATTAACGGAGTTGCCGATTACTATCAGCAGCTCCGTTTTTATTTTCTATCATTGATTTTTTCCATGTCTTGTAGCCAAAAACTACAATAATTAAATAAACAATAAATAAACCAGCAGTTAAATATAAATCTCTAGTTAAAAATAGGAATACAGAGATCAAATCTATAACAAACCAATAGATCCAATTTTCTATTAATTTCTTAGCTACCATATAGGTAGCTACAACTGCGCCCCAGGTGGTTAGAGCATCAAAAAATGGTAATGCAGCTTCGGTATAAGTTTCTAATAAATATCCTGATAGTAAGGTTAAGAATAAAATGAGCCCTATTGCTTTTAAATGATTAGTTTTACTCCAACTTCTTACCAATAGAGGCTTTTCCGCAGAGTTCCATTGAGACCATCCATAGACTGCCATACCTACATAAAATATTTGTAAGTAAGCCTCCATATACAATCCAGCTGAGTACATAACAGAAAAATATAGAGTTGCACTCAAGATGGCAGCTAGCCAGCAAAAAATATTTTGCTTAACTGCCAGTAACAGGTAAAGAACTGCCAAGAAGACTGCAAGACTTTCAATAGATATCATTTAGAAATTATAAGTTAGTGAGATGCCATAATTACGAGGATCTCCGTGACGTTCATACAAAGTGTCCTCAAAGTTGGGAGGCTCATTTCCAAAATAAAATCCTCTAAGTGAATAGTATTTATCAAATAAATTTCTAACCCAGAAATTAAGGTTTATATTATCTTTTTCGTAAATAAAATTAATGTTGGTCAAAATATAGTCATCTGAAGTATTGTCATGAGAATCTGAATAATAGAAATCATTCTTTCCTGAAAGATTAATCAATAATTCTAGATTATTAGATATCTCCCAACCTAAACCAACTGAAAAACTATAACTTGGTGCATGGGCTTGCTCCCTGCCTTCCAGGTCTGGTCTTGATGAATAATTCCTTATTTCAGTTTTTAATAAACCTAAATTTAGATAAGCTTTTAAAGTATCTGAAATATTGGAGTTTATACTCACCTCCGCTCCATAATTAACACCTTCTGCAGCATTGCTAGTAAGAAATAAAAATGTATTAGGGTCTTGTGGATCAACTTGGATAGATGAAAGAACTTGCTGGTCTTTTCTGTCAGAGTAGAAAAGAACTAAATCAATATAAGTTTCTTGAGATTTAAAATATCGATTAAATCCAAATTCATAATTTGTAAGGTATTCTGGAGAAAAAGAAATAGCTCTTACTAGATTAGAATTATTGAAACCGGTTCCTAAATTAAAACCTCCCTGTTTATAACCTTTTGCAATACTTAGATAGGTTCTTGAATCCCTGGTTAGTTTATTTGTAAGTGAAATTTTACCTCCATTCATCAAATCATCAGGAAGAAATAATTCCTTATTAGAGTCATAATAATCTGCATTCCAATCTTCCCTCCTCATACCAATCGATAGTTTTACTTTTTCATTAAATGAGTAATCAATATTTCCGAAAAGAGATTCGCTCTCAGATGAATAGTTACTGGAGAAAAAAGATTCACTGTAAAAAGTTTCATACCCATCAAATGGATCTCCATAAGCTCCGTCATCTTTCTTATTATTTGATTCATCAACTTCATACAAAGAAAACCCTAATATCCAATTAAATCTTCGATCCAAAGAAGAATTAGATAATATCCTGAACTCTAAATTTGATGTTTCTCTATCCCTTATGGTTTCAGAAAAATAGTCATAAACATAAGGATCATGTGATGCAGTATTGCCCCAGTCAGCATCATAACTAAAGACCACGTCGGTATCGGTCTTAGAATAGAGAATCTTAAAAATATTAAAAGTATTTTCATATTGAAAATTTATTCCAAGGGCACGTGAATCCTGAGAGTCCATGCCCGGCCTGTCTGAGAGTGTATAAAGTGAGTTATCAATGGTCCAAATATCAGCAGGGTCATTGAAATTATTATTAAAGTAAACTAAATCTAAAGAAGAACTCTTATTGATAGACCATTTAGTTTTGAATCGAATAGACTCCTCATCTTTCCTTGAGGTATCAGATCTTCCTAAAAATAGATTCTTCCTAAAACCATCGAAATCTTCTCTTTTTATACTCAATCTAGATCTAATGGTTTCACTTAAAGGGATATTTATTAAGGCACCTAGATCTCTCCTACCATAATCTCCATAAGTTATAACGCCACTAGCATCAAAAAAACTCTCTGGATCTTTTGTCTTGATGTAAACCATTCCGGCAAGAGCATTTGCTCCCATTCTTGAACCTTGAGGACCTCTATAAACTTCAACTTGATCGATATCATATGTAGAAGCAATGCCACCCTGACCAGAAAAATCTATATCATCGATTAAGAAACCCACTGAAGAGTTTGGAGTGCCTTCATATCCTGAGCGTTCGCCTATTCCTCTTATTTGAAAGTATCTTGGCCTAGAATCACTTGCAGCAAAATTAAGATTAGGGACTGAATAGGTAATTTCTTCAAAGTGTTTGTATTGATTTTTTCTTATATCCTCATCAGTTATCAAAACAAGACTACTATCTGCATCTTTTAGGGTTGTATCTCGCCAATCTCCAATAACGACAATTTCTTCAATAACTTTAGATTGAATAGAAAATTGAAAAGAGAATAAAAAAGAAAATAAAAATATACGTTTTAGCATGCAATTCCTCCGCCATTATTGTATGGATCAGGTTCAAAGAGTTTCAATGATCTCAGGCTTTAAGCCACCCCTTTGCAATGCTTTGATTTTAGCAAAAAATAAAAAGAAAACTAGACTCTATGAAAGTAACAGATAGTGTTAATAAAGAAATAATAGTAAAATTAATATGCCCACTCATATAAACAACCGTCAATTTAAGCGTATAACTATGTCTAGTAATATTGAGAATTCTAAAGATGGGCTTATCCAAATTGGAGACAAAGTATCTCTTTCTTTTAAAGGCACATCTTCGTCTCAGAATTCAAATGATATTCTTACTGCAGAATTACTTTTTCATGAACCTGATGCAGAAAACTCCAACACCATGTATTTAAGTTTCTCTGAAATAGGAGATAAGGTATGGATACAAATTGGTGAAAACTTAAGAGTCTATGGGGAAAGAAATTCTTCTGAAGAAAAATTAATTTTCAAGCTTGATAGATTAATGATTGAAGACCTTATGAAACAGAAAATGCTCTATGCAGGTATTAATCATCCTCAATATAATGTAAAAACTAAAGAAGTTGATCTGCTGATTATTAAGAATCTTTCAACAAATTTTATATAAAAGACAACGCTGTCATTTATGAACCAACTCTAGTAAAATTAAACCAATGAAATTAAAAGAATTAAAAAACCTTATAGAAGGCTGTCATGCAGAAGATCTTAATAATGAATTAGAGGCAATTGTGATCTCTAAAAAGAATAAAATCTTTAAAACAGACAGTATTAGGCTTGATACTGATTCAGGAAGAATAATTATAGCCACACAAGATTCTGAGCAATTTAAACTTAACAAGCTTAACGCAGATAAAGAAATGGAATTTGCAAATAAAATGCTCTCTATTAAATCTTCAAGGAGCGATAAAACCTTAAATTCTTAATCAGAATATTTACTTAACTCTTCCTTTGCTATGGTTCTTAAATGAACTTCATCTGGTCCATCTCCAATTCTTAAAAACCTGATAGAACTGTAAAGACTTGCCAAAGGTGTGTCTTGAGAGACTCCTGCGCCACCGTGTATCTGTACTGCCCTTTCAATTACTCTAACAGCCATACTTGGCACCTCAACTTTGGGTTGAGCAATTTCACTTTTTGCCTTCTTATTACCAAGGGCGTCCATCATATAGGCAGCTTTTAAAGTAAGAAGTCGACACATCTCAATTTCATTTCTGCATTTGGCAATAACATCATAATTACCACCTAATTCAGCTATAGCCTTACCAAAAGCTTTACGTGAGGATGCTCTTTTACAGAGCAGTTCAAGAGCGAGCTCTGCGGCTCCGATAATCTTCATACAATGATGAATTCTTCCAGGCCCTAATCTTCCTTGAGCTATTTCAAAGCCTCTTCCTTCTCCTAGAATCATATTTTCTTTAGGTACTCTGACATTATCAAAAATTAAATGTGCATGGCCATTTGGAGCATGATCTGCGCCATACACTGTCAGCATTCTCTTGAGAGTTATACCTGGAGTATCTTTTGGGACGATAATTTGTGATTGTCTTTGATGTTTTGGAGCATCTGGATTAGACACCCCCATAAAAATCATAAATTTACAATCAGGTCTTCCGTAACCGGATGTCCACCACTTTTCTCCATTAATGACGTAATCATCACCATCTTTTAAGATGGTACTTGAAATATTTGTTGCATCTGAAGATGCTACATTTGGTTCGGTCATGGCAAATGCAGACCTTATTTTGCCCTCAAGCAAGGGATTCAGCCATTTATCTTTCTGATAATCACTGCCATATTTATCGAGCACTTCCATGTTCCCGGCATCAGGAGCTGAAGAATTAAAAACTTCAGATGTCCATCCTACTCCCATCATTTCTGCTAATGGAGCGAATTCCAAATTGGTTAACCCATAACCCAAATCTCCTGTTAATGAAAAATTCCATAAACCTAGTTCTCTTGCTTCTTGTTTAAGTTCATATAAAACCTCTGGCACCTGCCAAGGATTTCCGGAATCTCTGAAAGAAGTCAGGGCATCAGAATACTCTTGTTCCCTTGGCCTTATCTTATTCTCAATGAAATTTGAGACCAAGCCCATGAGCTCTTTCGTTTTTTTTGTGTGTTCAAAGTTCATAATTAATTTGAAGTCATATTATTAAAAAATGATAACATCATTTTAATTATTGGAGAGGATCATATGGACTTTAGAGATTATTCATTAAAAGAATTAGTCAGCAACATTCAAAATAAAAAAATATCTGCCAAAGAAGTAACTCAGTCTGCTTTAGACAATATTGAGAAATATGACAGTAAGATAAACGCTTTTTGTGCTGTGAACCCTGAAGACGCCATCGCGCAAGCAGAGAGAGTAGATTCATTAATTTCAAAAGGTGAAAATGTTGGTAAACTCGCCGGTATTCCAATTGGAGTGAAGGATCTTGAAGATGCAAGAGGTTTTGTAACAACTTTTGGTTCTGAATTGCATGTTAAAGATAAAATTGCGGAAGAGGATTCTATTCTCGTTAAAAGAATGCGTGATCAAGGGTGCGTAATCCTTGGAAAAACAAACACACCAGAATTTGGCCATAAAGGAAAAACAGATAATGTTCCTTTTGGAGTAACTAAGAATCCTTGGAATCTTGAATATTCACCTGGTGGCTCATCTGGCGGAACTTCAGCTGCCTTGGCGTCGGGCATGATCCCCCTTGGAACCGGTTCTGATGGTGGTGGTTCAATAAGAATACCAGCAGCTTTAGGAGGTTTGGCTGGAATAAAAACTTCTCAAGGAAGGATTCCAATAGGCGGGGATACTCCTCCTGGATCTGGTCTGTTGACTGTAAAAGGACCTATGGCAAATTCTACTGAAGATAATGCCCTTGCATTAGATGCAACTGTTGGGCCACATCCAACAGATATTTTTTCCTTAGAGTCAACAGACATAGATTGGTCAGGGCAGTTAAATGAAGAGTTACCAAAATCAGCAATATGGTCTCCTACTATGGGATTTTCGACTGTCGATAAAGAAATCTTATCCAAATGTGAAACTGCTATTAATAAACTAGCTGATGCAGGTGTAGAGATAATTGAAAAAGAGACAATATGGGATGATAACCCTGTAGATGCATGGATGGTATTTTGGGCATCCGCTTGTGCTAGAAGGCAACAACACTTAATTGGTACCGAAGATTTTGAAAAAATAGATCCTCTGTTAAGGTTGTTTATTGAGATGGGCACTACAATGGACAGTGCTTCTTATGCGACCTCTATAGATGCCTGTCACAAGTTAGGTTATCAGCTACAAAATTTCTTTGATGAATCTCCTTTGATCATTACCCCTGCTACTTGTGGTCATGCTCCTAAATTGGAAGGCGATGGTTTTGTAAATGGCACCCAAACACCATCTTGGGTTGATTTTACTATGGGGATAAATATGACTAGAAATCCGGCTGGTGTTATTCCAATATCTTTATTAGATTCTGGTCTTCCTGCCTCGATACAAATAATTGGTGGGCAAAGAAAAGATTTAGATGTACTTCAAGCCATGCACGCATTTGAAAAGGTAATGGAATTTTCAGAACAAGCCTCTGATCATGAAAACTCCTAACGTACCTCTTATTGATCTCCAAAATGCCGCAACGGATAGCGAGCAATTAAAGTTACTTGATTTGGCGTGCAGGGATCATGGCTTCTTCCTTCTAAAGAATCATGGGATTCAAGAAGAAATAGATAATATGTGGAAAATGTCTGAATGGTTCTTCTCGCAAGATAGAGAAGAAAAACTTAAATTATTAAGATCTGAACAAATCCCTCTAGGCTTTTACGATAGAGAACTAACAAAACAAAAGAGAGACTTGAAAGAAGTGTTTGATTTTATGGAAACGCGTTCAGACTCAGACATTAATCAGTGGCCTAGAGAAGCGGAATTTAAGCAGTCCATGGAAAACTTTTTTAAAAAATCTTCTCAAGTTGCGGAAAAGACCTTAGAGCTAATACTAATTTGTTTAGGTCTGACTGCAAATGAAAACGTCTTTGGAGATTCCAGAACAAGTAATGCTAGGCTGAACTATTATCCTACTGAAGACCCTCTCAACCTAAATGAAAAAAAAGAAGTAAATGAACTTGGAGACATGGCCCTGCATCATCATACAGATCCAGGAATACTGACTCTACTATTGCAAGATATGACGGGAGGTCTTCAGGCGCAATCTAAAGAATTAGGATGGATAGACATAAAGCCTGAAAAGGATTCAATAGTTGTGAATTTAGGCGATGCTATGCAAGTTTGGACAAATGACAATTATAGAGCTGCGTTGCATAGAGTATTAAAGAGAAACACTGAACCTAGATATAGCACCCCTTTTTTCTTCAACCCAAAAAGTGATTCTATAATCGAACCACTGACTGAAATAGCTTTGTCAAAACCTAATTACAGGTCCTTTACTTGGAAAGAATACATTCAAGGGCGAATAGACGATAACTATCAAGACTTAGGTCAGGATGATATTCAAATAGCAAAATTTAAGATTTCTCATCATCAAGCATAGTGGCATGGTTCCACCATGCTAGGTCTGAAAAGGCCCTTAAATCAAGTTCATGTGTCCATGCTGAACGATGTTGC
>CAYVAL010000013.1:0-11054 GCA_964449395.1 uncultured Gammaproteobacteria bacterium
GTTCAATTCCCAGAAAAGGCTTTGTGGCACTGCCAGGTTTCATAGCTGTAAATCCTGCTATTGGTGTAATCATCATGGCTCCTGTCTCAGTTTGCCACCAGGTATCCACAATTGGGCAAGAGGAAGCTCCTACAACTTTGAAGTACCACTCCCAAGCTTCAGGATTAATTGGTTCACCAACAGTGCCTAAGATTCTTAATGAACTCCTAGAAGAAGTTTCTACATACTGGTCGCCTTGTGCCATGAGAGCTCTAAGGGCGGTTGGAGCTGTATAAAAAATGTTTACTTGATGTTTGTCTATAACTTCCCAGAATCTCGAAGGAGAAGGATGCGTGGGTATACCTTCAAATATTAAAGAAGTGGCACCATTTGCTAAAGGCCCATAAACAATATAAGAGTGTCCAGTCACCCAACCAACATCTGCTGTGCACCAATAAATTTCTTCATCTTTATAATCAAATACTAATTTATGAGATATAGCAGCTTGGAGGAGATACCCTCCAGTGGTATGCAATACCCCTTTAGGTTTTCCAGTTGAGCCGGAAGTATAGAGAATAAATAAAGGATCTTCAGAATCCATAATTTCCGGTTCACACTTATTAGAAATATCTTTTGAAATTTCTTCGTATTTAACATCGCAGTCATCATTCCAAGAAACCTCTGCACCGGTTCTAGAAATTACCAAAACTGTATGAACATTTGGACAACCAACCAAGGCCTCATCCACATTTTCTTTTAGAGGAACTTTTTTTCCACCTCGTAGCCCTTCATCAGCAGTGATAACTGTCTGACAGTCAGAGTCCAGGATACGATCTTTAAGTGACTCTGGCGAAAAACCTCCAAATACTACCGAGTGAATAGCTCCGATTCTTGCACAAGCCAACATTGCGTAGGTTGCTTCCGGGATCATGGGCATATAAATGCATACCCTATCTCCTTTTGTTACTCCTCTTAGCTTAAGAACATTGGAGAATTTACAGACCTCATCATGTAGTTCTTGATAAGTAATATTTTTTGATTCGTTAGGATTATCTCCTTCCCAAATAAAAGCAATCTTTTCTGAATTTTCTGGAAGATGCCTGTCAATGCAATTGACAGATGCATTCAACTTCCCACCTTTAAACCATGCAATTTCACCTTTTTTAATATCAGTTTCTTGTATTTGAGTCCATCTTTGATCCCAATCTAAATATTTATCCGCTTGTTCGGACCAGAATTGATCCGGATTTTCTAGAGATTTTTTATATAATTCTTCGAACTCTGAACTACTTATATTCGAATTTTCTAAAATTGATTGAGAAGGGTTATAAATTCTTTCTTTATTCATGGTATCTATATTAAAGCCGGAGAAGGATTAAAATACATTTTTGATCCTTCAGGTTGATTGAAATAATCAAGCAATTTCTCCAGGAGAAGATTGTAGTCACTTTTACTAGTTTGCAAATCTAAATAATTAGAATTCACAATCAAAACAGGAGATCTTTCATACTCAAAGAAAAATTCTTTATATGTTTCATTCAATAATTCTAGATAATCAAAACTAATGGTTTTCTCCATTTCAATACCCCTGTGCATAACTCTTTCATAGAGAGTTTTAGTTTCTGCTTGAAGATAAATTACAAGATCGGGAGTAGGCAGGTCTATTGATAGATACTGATAAATTTGTTCGTAAAGCTTTAATTCTTCAGCAGAGAGAGTCGCTTTGGCAAATAGCTTATCTTTATCTAATAAGAAATCTGATACTCTATTAGGTGAAAATATATCTTCTTGTTTTAGCTCTTGCATTTGCTTAACCCTTTGAAATAAAAAAAATAATTGAGTTGCTAGAGCTGCCTGAGAAGGGTTTATATAAAAGTCGGGTAAAAAAGGATTCTCAGAAGGCTGCTCTAAGGAAGTTTCATAGCCAAAGGAATCTGCTAAGAGTTTTGATAAAGTAGTTTTACCAGCGCCAATAGGACCTTCAACGGCAATGAACTTTGGTAACTTATCAAATTTTTTTAAATCTAACTGATTTTCCATAAACTAGATGACTGTAAATATAACTTATCTTAAACAAAAAAAAGGTAATTATTATCTCTAAAACTAGATAAATTTAACTTGAGATTTTTTTTGTCCACCAGTCTCCTGCCCCTCCCAAATTTTCTCCTGATTTTTCTCTTAGTAATAGAAAATCATAGGCTGCTCTAAACCTTGTATGGTTTAGAGTTATTTTGGATTTTTCTGGGATTCTTAGAAGCATTATCTGCATTTCCCATGTTTCTTTAATAGATTTTTGTATTCTATTTGGGATAAAGCAATGTTCGTTATGCCTTCTGAGGATTATGTTTGACGCTTTAGAGATTTTAGGGATTTTTATCTTTTTAGAATTTAGTTCGCCAATTTTATTTATCAAAGCCGGCCAGAGTAAGACTGAAAAGAGAAATGATGGCGTGAGTGTTTTATTTTGATGAAATCTCTTATCTGTATTTTTTAAGGCATTAAATATAAGTCTTCTATCTTTTTTGGCCCCCAAGTAACCTTTAGTCAAAGGAAGCAAATACTCAGTAATATTATAATTTTGCATTTCAGACATAATAGATTCAGCATTACCAGTGAGAAACATTTTAAGAGTTTCTTCGTACTTCCTTCCAGAAGAAACTTCTTTGAGTAAGTGAGCAAGCTTACTAATCTCTTTTTCAAGTTCTCTTTCAAGGGAAAGATTTAATTTTGCCTTGAATCTTATTGCTCTTAGAATCCTAACTGGGTCCTCTCTTAATCTTAGAGAACTTTCTCCAATAGACCTTAGTATATTATTTTGTAAATCTTTGAAACCGCCAACAAAATCTATCACCTCCATCTTTGTTATATCAAGATATAAAGAGTTCACTGTAAAGTCTCTTCTAAATGCATCTTCTTCTATATTTCCGTAATTATTGTCTCTCAGTAATAGACCTTTGTGAGACTTCTTTGTCTCTCTTTGGCTGGATGATCTGAAAGTTGATATTTCTGTTATTTTTCTTCCTGCCCTTGCATGTACTATCTTAAACCTCCTACCTATAATTCTACTTCTTGGAATTACAGTCTTTATCTCGTCAGGAGTAGCATTTGTAACTACATCACAATCTTTCGGCTTCAGGCCTAGAATAGAGTCTCTTACGAAACCGCCAACAATAAATGCTTCAAAGCCAGCCGCAGTGAGTTGATTGATAATGGACTTTGCAGCCTTATCTATTTGTTTTGCTTCTATATGATGGTGAGAGATCTTGATGATCTCAGGGAGTTTATTGTATCGGTCTAATGCCAAACCAATTTAGCCATATTGTTGTCTCTCATGAATCTCTTCAATGGTCTTGCAGTCTATGCATCTTGTTGCTGTTGGCCTGGCCTCTAGCCTTCTTATCCCTATCTCGATTCCACAAGACGAGCAATATCCATAATCATCAGATTTCAGGTCGTCAATGGATTCATTGATTTTTGATAAAAGCTTTCTTTCCCTTTCTCTAGTTCTAAGTTCTAGGGTGAATTCTTCCTCGTGTGTAGCTCTATCTGATTCATCAGGAAAATGACTTACATTCTGTTGAATTTTATCTGCAGTTCTATCTTGTTCAATTTGTAGCTGTTCTTTCCATGTTCCTAATATATCCTGAAAATGCTTCTGTTGTTTTGCATTCATATATTTTTCATTCTTTTTTAGAACATAAGGTTTAATAGAAGCCAAGAATTGAGCTTCTTCGTATTTATCTTGTTTTGTTGTTTTTTTTAGCGCCACCTTTTTAGCAGCTGTCTTTTTAGCAACCACCTTTTTTGTCGCTACTTTCTTGCTAACGACCTTTTTAGTTACAGCTTTTTTAGTAGGATTTTTTTTATTTGCGGCTTTTTTAACGGTTTTTTTAGTTGGCATTTTTTAAAATTTACGTATTGTTTAACCTTGAAGGCGCAGCAATTTAGCAGAATAGTTTTTTAATAGCTAGAAAAATATTCTTTAATTTTTACATATTCTTCTTGTGTCAGTCTTGGACCAAGATTTTGTACTATTTTCGACGCGGCAAAGCATCCAAACTCGGCTGATTGTTTTAAATTTCTTGATTGATTTAGAGAGCTGATAACAGCGCCGGCAAACATATCTCCAGCTCCATTTGTATCTATCGCATCTACTTCTATTCCGGGAATGTTAATTGAACCTTCCTGATCATAACCAATGCAACCTTTTGGCCCTTGGGTAATAAGCAGATTGGGGGTATAGGTTTTAAAGAATTTAAATATCTCTTCTTCAGAATTGGAGCTGGCAAACCCAGAAGCTTCCCCTTCATTGCAAAAGATTAGATCACAACTAGTTGAAATTAGCTCTTTTAATTCTTCCTTAAAAGTATTGACGATAAAAATATCTGATAGAGATAAAGCCACCTTCACGCCATGTTCCTTAGCAAGATTAAAAGCCTTTTTAAATGAGTGAAAGCCTTCTGGAGAAGCTATGAGATAACCTTCAAGAAACAAATAGTTAGAATTTTTAATTATTTCTTCGTCAACATTCCGAGTAGAAAATTCAGAATTTATTCCAAGATTGGTACACATTGTTCTCTCTGCATCATCAGACACCATCACAAGACATTGACCTGAAGGGATCTCAGAATCAATTAAGTTTGAATTATGGTTGATACCATTTTGAGATAGGTCTTCTAAATAAAACTTTCCATTTTCATCATCTCCGACAATACATGACATGAAGCAATTTGATCCAAAAAGGGAAGCGGCAACCACTGAGTTAGTTGCAGAACCGCCACAGGCCTTGTCTGGTATTTTTCCAGATTGTATTAATTCTTCCACCAACTCATTTTGATCATTTTTTTCTATTAACGTCATACCTCCTTTGACGATGCCTCTTTGTTCAATTTGTTTTTCAAATTCATCATCGATCTTAAAAGTTAAATCTACTAAGGCACTTCCGATACTACAAATGTCATATTCCATATTAATTACCCAAAAAAAATTTAAAAAACGTAGACTGTGCGAAAAGGGGATACTAATCAAGTAAATAATGAAATTTAAGTTAACAATTGGTTTTTTTATTGGGTTTACCTCAATAATAGTGCTTATTTTTTTATCGGCAGTTATAGCTGTGATCGATTACAGAGTTACAACAAAACTTGATGGGGTTCTGTGGACTGTTCCGGCAAAACTCTATTCTAGGCCCATGGAATTGGCTGAAGGATTAAAACTTAATCAAGATAACTTGATAAGGGAGCTGGAAATGCTTTCATATGAAAGTGTCAGTAAACCAGACAGTCCTGGGCAATTTTATTTATCAAAAAATGACTTAAAGATATATTTGAGAGGTTATCAAGATCAACGTTCTGGTATTTTCGATGTTGAATTTGAACAATCTCAAATAAAAAGGATCAGCAATCAATTAGGTATTTCTGAGGATTTAATTAAATTAGAGCCCATTGTTATAGGAGGAATGTATCCAGCACATATGGAAGATCGTGTGCTCTTGAACTGGCCCGAGGTACCCCAAATCTTGATAGATACAATTCTTGCAGTTGAGGATCAAAATTTTTTTAATCATTATGGAGTTTCTCTAAAATCTATTTCACGAGCATTCCTAAAAAATATTCAAGCTGGCGAGGTGGAGCAGGGTGGCAGCACTATTAATCAGCAATTAGCTAAAAGTCTTTTTTTCTCATCAGAACAGACGATTAGAAGAAAAGTTATGGAAGCCATAGCCTCTTTACTTATTGAGTTCCACTATTCTAAAGAAGAAATTCTTTTAGCTTATATAAATGATGTTTTTTTAGCTCAATCCGGTAAACGTGCCATACATGGTTTCGGAATGGGGGCACAACACTTTTTTGGCACATCAATCAGAAATCTTTCAACAGATCAGGTTGCTATGTTGGTTGGGATGCTAAAAGGGCCTTCTTTATATAATCCTAGGAGGAATCCTGTAAATGCAACTGAAAGAAGAAATCTTGTTTTAAAGGTACTCAATAGAAGCAATAAAATAGATGATTCCAATTTTGAAAACTTAAAGAAAAAGCAATTAGGTTTATCGGCACCTAACTACAGAACTGAAACAAAATATCCCGCTTTCCATGACCTTGTAAGGTTAGAACTTCAGAAAAATTTTGATGAAGAAGAATTAAGAACAAAGGGTTTGGCAATTGAAACAAATATCGATCCTGTGCTTCAGGAGTCTCTAGAAAACAGCATAAGAGAAACCAAACAGCAGCTGATAAAGAAATACGGAACCAAATTAAATGACCTTGAAGGTTCTGCTATTGCGGTTGATGTAACTAATGGTGAAATAAAATCAGTAGTTGGCAGCACGTCTCCTTCTAGTTTTGGATTCAATAGATCTATAAATGCTATTAGACCAATAGGTTCACTAGTAAAGCCTCTGATTTATCTTACTGCTTTAGATAAGTACAACGAATATAACCTTACAACTATCTTGGATGATTCAAAATTGAGTTTAATGAGCGGAGGGAAACTTTGGGAACCTGATAATTTTGATAAAAAATTTCATGGTGAGATTCCTCTTCATGTCGCTCTCTGGCAATCTTATAACATTGCTTCAGCTAGACTAGGTTTAGATATCGGATACGCAAGTGTTGAGAATATGTTTATGAATTTGGGTATACAAAAATCTGTTCCAAATTATCCTTCATTATTTATAGGGTCGTTTGAGTTATCGCCATATGAGGCTATACAAGCTTATCAAACTATTGCTGCAGACGGTTTTTATACGCCCTTGAGGTCCATTAGACAAATAAAAGACACAAAAGGTGATTTAGAATTTTCTTACCCTTATAGCATTGAACAAAGGGTACGACCTGAACCTGTAGCTTTATTAAAGTTTGGAATGCAACAGACTTTTATTAGAGGAACAGCTAGAGGTTACCCGCTGGACAAAATTAAGTCATGGAATGCAGGAGGAAAAACGGGAACATCTGATGACCAAAGAGATAGCTGGTTTGTTGGTTTTGCAGGAGAATTATTAGTTTTAGTTTGGTTAGGTTTTGATGACAATAGGCCAACACCTTTAACAGGAAGAACCGGGGCATTTCAAGTATGGAAAAACTTTATAAATTCAATAAACCCAGTTGAAAGCGATAAGAATGTTTTGCCGCGTATAGAATATGTTTGGACTGATATGAGAGATGGTTTGTTAAGTGGAAAAAAATGTAAAAATTCTTTACTTGTCCCTTTTATAAAAGGGACTGAACCGAAGACAATTCCTAATGTCAGAAGAAAGTGTGCAACAAAGTTTGATAGATCTGATTCAGGTGTATTAGATAAACTGAGAGAAGTGTTCGAGGGAGGCCAAGATTGAAATTGATTAGATTAAGCATAGTTATGTTTATTTTTTTAAATATCTTGTCATGTGCTTCTAATCAGAGTCCCAGAGAAGTCTCTAATTATTCCGTTCCCGTGGATAATTTTTCTAAAACTGTTGAATTACTCGTGACTAACGAGGCATTTTTAGAACAAGAAATTTTAAAAATTAATGCACAAAATCCTTCTGTTCAAAGGATATTAATTAGTGCAGATGATCTTCTTATGCAAGAGAAATTCCTTCAAGCTAATTCAGCATTGGAAAGGGCTTATAGGATTACTAAGCAAGATGGAGCCTTGTACTTGAGGCTTGCGCATTTACGTTATAAACAAGGTTTATTGCAGGAATCGGAATCTTTTGCTTCTAAGGGCCTGCTTTTATCTGATATATCTTCATGGGAGCGGCTATTGTTGAATGTTTATTTAAAAAACTGAAGCTGGATAGTACATCACCAAGAATATATAATCCGCGCCCTTAATTTAGTAGAGTTACATAAAGACGTGAGAAATGTAGGAATAATAGGCGCTTCAGGGTTTGCAGGCGAAGAACTTATTCGTTTTTTAGACTCACATAGTTATTCCTCAATACTAGCCGTTAGCTCTAGAGAACTTAGAGGTCAAACAACTTCTAATTTTGTAAATGGAACCAACCTAACTTTCGTAGATCCTGATGACGATATCTTTTATGAATGTGATGTGGTTTTCTTTGCAACGCCTCATGGCATATCTATGCATAAGGCAAAAAGTTTCCTTGAAAGAGGTATAAAAGTTATTGATCTTTCTGCAGATTTTAGACTAAAAAAATCTGAAGTTTGGAAGAAATGGTATAACTCAGACCATGAAGATTTAACAAGCCTTGAGGCCGCAGTCTATGGCCTTACTGAACTCAATGAAGATGATATTAAAAAAGCCAACTTGATAGCTGTTCCTGGTTGCTATCCAACAGCTTCTATTTTAGGCCTGGCCCCTATTATAAAAAATAGTACAAACATTGATTCAATTATTATTGATGCTAAGTCGGGCATTAGCGGAGCAGGTAGGAGCTCTGTAGAAAATAATCTCAGAGATGATATCAAGGAAAATTTTAAAGCTTACGCAACATCTGGACATAGACATTTACCTGAGATTGGACAAATTCTAGAAGAAATGTATGGATCTCCTTTGAGCATTAATTTCTTACCTCATTTAATACCTGCCATGAGAGGAATTTACGCTACGATATATATTAATTTTAAAGAAAAGCCTGTAGATAATTTTTTAGAGATTTATAACCAGTTCTATCAAAATTCACCCAACGTTAGCTTAATGGAGGAAGGAGAAATCCCAGAAATTTTAAAAGTTTCTAAAACGAACAAATGCCAAATAGGCATTTATACTTCAGCAATAGAGAATCAAATAGTAGTTATTTCTGCTATTGATAATCTAGTCAAAGGTGCTGCCGGTCAAGCAATGGAGTGTTACAATTTAGTTTGTGGATACAATCAAATGGAAGGTATAAAAGATGGTTGAGACTTATACTCCTTCTTTAATGCAACTCACCGATGGAGCCGTTCAAAAGATTCTATCTCTTAAAAAAGATGAAATAAATGAAACCATTTTAAACCTGCGAGTGTATGTTACAGGTGGAGGGTGTTCAGGTTTTCAATACGGATTCTCTTTCGACAATATTGTTGATGAAGACGATACTTGCATTGAGAAAGAGGGGGCTAACCTTGTAATCGATTCTCTGAGCCTACAGTATCTTCAAGGCTCTACTGTGGATTACATCGAAGACCTAACGGGATCAAAATTTATTATTTCTAATCCTAATGCAACTACAACTTGTGGCTGCGGGGAATCCTTCTCTATATAACGGGTAAAAATATTTTTCCTAGGTGGACTGCTTTTTTGCTACCAGTGATATCTTTCATATCAAACTTTATCTCATCCAGTCTTTGTTTGGCTAGCCATGCAAAACAAATTGCCTCTAAATAGTCTGGATCTATTCCCAGATTGTGTGTAGTGAGACAAGTTTTTTTTATTTTTAAACTAATCCTTTCTAATAAATGAAGATTATGTACTCCACCACCACAGAAATAAACTTTATCAGAGATATCTGGAATCTCCTTGAGGACATTTGCTAAGCTCAAAGCAGTTAATTCCGATAATGTTGATTGTATATCTTGGGCATTCATTTCTTGATCAGCTTCAAGTATGCAGCTGTGTAACCAATTCTCATTAAAGTAATCCGGCCCTGTGCTTTTCGGATATTTCAGTTTGAAGTAATTATCATTGATCATGATGTCCAAGAGACTTGTATTTACTTTACCCGACTTGGCCCAATTACCCTGATCATCAAAGTTTTCATTCAAATTTTTTCTACACCAAGAATCCATTAAACAGTTTCCTGGACCGGTATCAAAACCTATAATTTCTTGATCTGAGATTACTGAAATATTTGTTATTCCGCCGATATTTACTATTAATCTTTTTTCACCAGATTGAGCAAAAACTTCTTTATGGAAAATTGGAGAAATTGGGGCGCCTTGTCCTCCAGCAAGAATATCATCATCTCTAAATTGACCAACAGTTTTAATTCCCAAGTTATTACTTATTAATTGTGGATTGCCAATCTGCAAAGAGTAAGGATTTTCAGCATTAGGTTCATGCTTTATCGTTTGACCATGACTGCCAATTCCTGAAACTTGATTCTTATCTAATGACAGGGTTTTGATAAAGTCTTCAATGCTCTTTGAAAAAAAATTTCCCAGGTTGATATCTAGTTCTTTCAATAAAAACTCATCGAGTTCAAGGGCTTGTGTACTTTCCTGAATCTTAATTTTTAATACATTTGGAATATCATAATTTTTTAAACCAATGATATTCATTTCTTTTTTAGAAAAGTTAACTGCTGCACAATCTAAAGAATCTGCACTAGTTCCCGTCATCAATCCTATGTAAATACTATCCACCGTATACTTCACCTCTATCTATTAAGTATTTATAGTTATTTAATTCATTGAGAAGATTTTGGGATTTCCTTTCATAGGCTATTGCTTGTTTTTCTTTTACAGGAGAAGCATTGGGGAATTTAACTTTAAGGGGGTCAGTATGTTTTCCATTAACATGAAATTCATAATGTAGATGAGGCCCAGTAGCCAAGCCAGTACTACCTACGTAACCTATAGTCTGACCTTGTTTTACCTTCCTTCCAACTTTTGCTCTTGTACCAAATCTATCAAGATGACAGTAGCGCGTTACATAATCTTCAGAGTGTTTAATTTTAATTTCATTTCCGCATCCTCCATTGTATTGGGCAAATAAAATAGTCCCGTCTCCAGTTGCCCTTACAGGTGAGCCTTTATTAGCGGCATAATCAACCCCCTTATGAGCTCTAATGGTATGAAGCACCGGATGTCTTCTCTTGAGATTATATTTTGAACTTATGTAACTTAATTTGACTGGTGATCTTAGGAATGCTTTTTTTACATTCTCACCATTAATGTCGAAATATTCAGAAGTCTTGGTATCTAAATCAAACCTTACTGCTACAAATTGTTTTCCTCTATTATTAAATTCAGATATCAGGATATCTCCATCAATTACCTTTTCTCCATCAATAATTATTTCTTCATAAATTATGCTGAACGTATCCCCGGGTCTTATATCATGAGTAAAATCTATGTCCCAACCATTTATGTATGCTAAGTCCATTAGAACACTGTCAGGAACATTCTCTCTTAAACCAGACATGTACATGG
>CAYVAL010000014.1:0-10786 GCA_964449395.1 uncultured Gammaproteobacteria bacterium
AAGAACGGGTTCTGCAGCTTTAGATATGGCTAATGTAGCCGCCGGGAGACTTGATGGGTTTTGGGGAAGTGGTCTAGGCATGTGGGATATAGCAGCAGGAGGCTTGCTCGTCAGAGAGGCTGGCGGTTTAGTCAGTGATTATTTTGGGAATCCAGATTATCTGGAGGGAGACAATATAATTTGCTCAACCAATAAATGTTTTAAACCCATGCTTCAAGCAATTAAACCTTACACTTCAATTGTAGAAGACTAAGGTAAGGGGTTGTCGTCGGCGTTTTCAGGTTCCTCTACTCTTAGATGATCTTTATTCAGCCCCATCATAATTAGTGCATTTGCTGCTATGTATATTGATGAGTAGGTTCCAATTACAACTCCAAAAATTAAGGCTAGAGCAAAGTTCTTAATAAGCTCTCCACCTAAAAAGTACAAAGAAAATAGAACCAATAAAGTTGTCAATGAAGTAATGAGTGTTCTTCCTAAGGTTTGATTTAAAGACATATTAATAATATCTTTTGTATCATCTAAATCAGCTGATCTTAAATTTTCCCTTATACGGTCTGAAACAACGATAGTGTCATTAAGAGAATACCCTATGACCGCTAATACAGCCGCAACTACAGTCAAGTCAAATTCAATTTGGAGAAGCGAAAAGATACCTACCACTATAATAACGTCATGAATCAAGGCTATAACAGCTGCCCCTGCAAACATAGACTGGAATCTAAAAGCTATGTATAACATCATAAAAGCCAGAGCAAGGAGCATTGCCGTACCGCCATCATCTCTGAGTTCACTACCAATCTGAGGGCCTACATACTCAATTCTCCGCAAGTCTACTTGATCAGTGTTATTTGAACTTAATAAAGTAACTATTTCAGACCCTAAACTATCGCTTACAGTACCTGGCAGTTTGATTAGCACTTCTCTAGTGGAACCAAAATTAGCTACTTGAGCGCCTTCAAATCCACCATTTACAAGTGTATCTCTAATAACTGAAATATTTGCTTCATTGGGATAACTTAACTCAACTAGTGTTCCTCCAGTAAAATCTAAACCCCAATTTAGCTCTTTAAAAATTACCGAGCTAACTGATACAACTAAAAAAACAGAGGAGAAAATAATCGCAATTTTTCTCCAAGCAAGGAAATCTATATTAAAGGTCATATTGATATCCTCTCAAGATTCTTTTTAGAGCCATAGATTAAATTAACAAATGCTCTTGTGCCCATAATAGCTGTAAACATTGAAGTAATGATTCCTATTGAAAGAGTAATAGCGAATCCTTTCACCGGTCCGGTTCCATAAGATAACAATATAACTGCAACAATCAGCGTAGTAACATTGGCATCCCAAATAGTTAGAAAGGCTCTATTGTATCCTGCGTCTATAGCCTCTAAAGGGTCTCTGCCCCGCTTTAACTCTTCCCTAATTCTTGAAAAGATTAAGACATTTGCGTCAACTGCCATACCAACAGTCAGAACAATTCCTGCGATGCCAGGCAAAGTTAAAGTTGCCGATAGAATTGACATAATTGCTACCAACAAAACAATATTAAAAGTTAAGGCCAAACTTGCAGCAATACCAAAAATTCTGTAATAAAAAAGTATAAAAGCTAGCACAAGAAAGAGTCCTAGTTGCATGGAAAAGACACCTGCCTGGATATTATCAGCACCTAAACTAGGACCCACTGTTCTTTCTTCTACAAATGTCATAGGAGCAGCTAAGGCACCAGCCCTTAACAGGAGTGCTAATTCAGAAGATTCACTTGGACTATCTAAACCAGTTATTCGAAACGTAGTTCCTAATGCCGCCCTGATAGTAGCTAAACTAATAATTTCTTTTACTTCATAAGATTCTTGAACGGGAATCTGTTTTCCTTCAGGGTCTCTTTCATAAATCGTTCGTGTCTTCTGTTCTACAAATAAAACCCCCAACCGTTTTCCAATATTGCCCCTAGTGGCTCTATGCATCTTGGAACCGCCTTCGCCGTCAAGAGTAATATTAACCTGGGGTAGTCCATTCTCGTCAAACGAAGCTTGGGCTGTAGCTACTTGATCTCCGCCTAATATTATTGAATCTTGAAGAAATGCAGGAGCGCCCCTGTCATTTCTATAAGGATAAGACGTCTTTCGAGATCGGGGAGTATCCATTTGAGCTTCTAAATGAAATTCTAAAGTTGCCGTTTTACCTAAAATATTTTTTGCCTCAGCTGTATCTTGTATCCCGGGCAATTGAACTACTATTCTTTTCTTTCCTTGCCTTTGCACGATAGGCTCAGAGACACCTAATTCATTAACCCTATTCCTCAAAGTAGTTAGGTTTTGGTCGATTGCATCAGACTCAATTTGATCTATTTCAATTTCTGATAAAGAAAGAAGTAAACCATTATTGCTGTCGACTATTAGGGGAAGATTAAACTGCGTATAGTTATCAATAATATAATCTTCGGCATTTTCTTGGGCTTGAAGAGAGTTAAATTTTAAATAAATTGAAGAATCATCCTGAACTAAAGCCTGACTGTACCTAATCTTTTCTTCTCTAAACCTAATTCTTAGATCTTGAAGAGTTCCATATTGTCTATTTTTAATTGCAGTCTCTGTATCTACTTGCATTAAAAAATGCACTCCTCCTCTAAGATCTAAACCTAATTTCATGGGATTGGCACCGATATCCATTAACCACTTGGGTGTTGTTGGAGCTAAATTCAGGGCTATGACAACATCATTAATTAGATTTGCAGAAAGAAGATCTTTAATTTTTAATTGATTTTGATACGTATCGGTTCGAATCAAAACATAATCATTTTCTAATTCAACCTTAGCTGTTAAATTTTTTTCAGCTACTATTTCTCTTACACTATCAGCAAGAAATCCATCAGCTGTTTGGGAGCTACTTGTATATGAAACCTGTACTGCTGGATCAGGGGCGTATAAATTTGGCAAGGAATAAACAATTCCAAATCCTAAAACAAGCAGGATAAGCAAGTATTTCCATAGGCCATATCTTTTCATTAGTTAGATTGATTTAAGTGTTCCCTTAGGTAACACAGTCGATATGGAGGTTTTTTGAACTTTAATCTTTGTATCCTGATAGATAGATAGCTCAATATATTGGTCTGTAATTTTTGTTACCTTGCCCAAAATACCTCCTGCAGTAACTATTTCTTCTCCAATTTCAAGACTAGCTAGCATCTCCTGGTGTGTTTTTCTCCTTTTGTTTTCTGGTCTTATCATTAAAAAGTAAATAAGAATCATAAATCCAAACAATAAAAATAAAGTTGGATCAAAAAAAGTTGGCGATTGCTCCATGTTTTCTCCTCTAAATATCTATATGGGGTTACTGGGAATTATTCCAAGTGTCTTCAAATTCTCTTACAAAGGACTGCAATGTACCTGTTTCAATTGAGACTCGCAAATTTCTCATCAAGTTAAGGTAAAAATATAAGTTATGGATAGTTTGTAAAGTAGAGCCCAGCATTTCTTTTGTCTTGTCCAAATGATGTAGATAACTTCTTGAAAAATTTGAACATGTGTAACAATCGCAGTTTTTATCTAATTTTTCTGTAGAATTTTTATGAATAGAATTTCTAATCTTTACGACACCATCTGATGTATAGAGGTAACCATTTCTTGCGTGCCTTGTAGGAATAACACAATCAAACATATCCACCCCGCTTTCTACAGCTTTAACTATATCAAGAGGGGTACCAACACCCATTAGATATCTGGGCTTATTTTCAGGCATTAAAGGGGCTATATAGTTAGTAATCTTCTCAAGGTCTGCTTTGGGTTCACCAACAGAAAGGCCGCCTATAGCGTAGCCTTCGAATTCTATCTCGATAAGCTTCTCTAAAGATTCTTGCCTGAGTTCTTTGTGGACGCCACCTTGAATGATCCCAAATAAGCTAGAGTTATCGCTCTGAAAGGCGTCTCTAGATCTCTGTGCCCATCTCAATGATAAATGCATAGATTTCTCTGCTACCGATAACTCAGCAGGATAAGGGGTGCATTCATCTAAAACCATAGCTATATCTACACCGTATGAGAGTTGCAAATCCATGCATTTTTCAGGATTTAAAAATAATTTATTGCCGTTTAATGCGGAATTGAATTCAATGCCTTCTTCAGTAATTTTTCTTTTCTTCGCAAGACTAAAGACTTGGTATCCACCAGAATCAGTTAGGATAGGTTTATCCCATGACATAAAATTATGTAAGCCGCCGTTCAGCTTTATAATCTCAACGCCAGGCCTTTCCATAAGATGGTAGGTATTTGAGAGAATAATCTCTGCATTTATTGAATTAAGAGCCTCAGGACTTATAGATTTCACAGCTCCATATGTACCCACAGGCATAAAAGCAGGTGTCTGAAAGGTTCCATGCGCTGTATGAACTTCCCCTCTCCTAGCTTCTCCATCTTTTGAGATTAGTTTGTACATTAAAAATCTTCTTTTCTGTTAAGTAACATTGCGTCTCCATAACTAAAAAACATGTATTCTTCATTTATAGCATGTTTATAAGCTGTCTTTATTGTATCTTCTCCTGCAAATGCACTCACTAATAGAAGCAATGTTGTTTTAGGTAAGTGGAAGTTAGTAATTAAAGAATCGACAACATTAAATTTAAAACCAGGGTATATAAAAATATCTGTCTCCCCTTCAAACGGTCTGACTTCTCCAAACTGGTGATATATTGCTTCAAGGCATCTTAGGCTAGTAGTACCAACACTTATAATTTTTGAGTTGGAATCTAGAGTTTGATTTATTAAATAAGAGGTAGCCTCAGATAGGTATATCCTCTCAGAATGCATCTTGTGGTTTTCTACAACGCTTTCGGTTATGGGCTTAAAAGTTCCCAGACCGATATCGAGGGTGATAGAAGCTAAGTTAACTCCTTTATTTTGTATTGAGTCTAAGAGTGAATTTTCAAAATGTAACCCCGCAGTAGGAGCTGCGGATGATCTTTCTTTTTCATGATTCGCGTAAATGGTTTGGTATCTTTCGTAATCTTCTTTTTTAGGCTCTCTATCCATATAAG
This sequence comes from uncultured Gammaproteobacteria bacterium, assembly GCA_964449395.1. Classification (GTDB taxonomy): domain Bacteria; phylum Pseudomonadota; class Gammaproteobacteria; order Magnimaribacterales; family Magnimaribacteraceae; genus Magnimaribacter. The sequence goes on from CAYVAL010000014.1 coordinate 5,036, forward strand.
GGGGTATGGGAATAGCGCCATACTCTTCTATAACTTGATCTATATTCTCTGAAAATTTAATCTTGCATAAGTAATCATTTTTTTGAATGATTTCAACAATAACCTCAGATTGAACTAAATTTAAAATGTCATTTTCTTTCAAAGGCCTATTAGACTTAGTTAAAGCCAAAGCGTGAAATTCATCAAGCTTTCTTTCGAGCAAAATTTCTACTTTCCCGCCAGAGGATTTAAATGCGTTAAGTCTAGCTTTAAATACTTTTGTGTCATTTATGATTAAAAGGTCTCCTTCGTGCAAATAATTATGAATATCTGAAAAAGTTTTATCGATGAGACGATCCTCAACTACTAGCAATTTACTTGAACTCCTTTCTGGAGCTGGTTCTTTTGCTATAAGCTTTTCAGGTAGCTCAAAATTATAATCAGTTATTTTCAAGAGATATAAGGTGGTGCCGAAGGAGAGACTCGAACTCTCACACCCAAAGGGCGGGGGATTTTGAATCCCCTGCGTCTACCAATTCCGCCACTTCGGCTTATTTAAAGTTTAAAGTAAGTACAAATTTTACTATGAAAAGGTAAACTCTCCGCAGATAACTTTTTAAAAACTAATAAATAATGAATTTTTACACCAATAGTTTTATTTTTAAGCTATTGAGCTTCTTGATAAGGCCTCTAATTTCTTCAGAAATCAGAAAAGAAGATCTTGCAAAAATTAATCCTGATAAGAAACTAATATATGCTCTCGCTTCAGAATCAGCGATAGACTTAGCTGCGTTAAATGAAATCTGTAGACAAAACAATCTACCCCTGCCTATAAATACAATTAAATTTACTAACTCAAAGCAGTTTATTTGCTTAAAGAATCCAAAGTATTTGATTTCTGAACAGAAATTCAAAAGACAAAAAACGCATAATCTTGAAGAGGTTTTAAAAATTGATGATGATATATTTATAATCCCGGTATCAATCTCTTGGGGAAATAGACCCGATAAGAAACAATCATTATTCAAAATTATATTCTCCCCTTCTTGGAGACCAGCCGGATCAATAAAAAGAATCTTTAAGCTAATTGCCCACGGAAGAAATCTAAAGATACAGTTTGAGAGACCGTTCAATATCAATGAAGAAATTGAACAAAAAAATAGCACTGAAAAAAATGCCTTAATTCTTAGTAGGTACCTCAGGGCAGTATTTAGAAAATCTAAGCAAGCAATGCTTGGGCCTGATATTTCCCACAGACGAACACTTGTCAAATCACTGGTAAAAAATAAATATGTAAGAGATGAGATTAAGCAATTAGCAAACGGAAATAAATCTAGAAAAAAACAACTTACAAAAAAAGCACACAGATATGCTAATGAAATTTGTTCAGATCTTCATTACCCTACAGTTAGTTTACTTGCTTCTGGTTTCACTTGGTTTTGGAATACAAGATATGAAGGACTGCACACAAAGAACCTAGAAGAGATTAGGGAGCTCTCTAAAGAAAATTCTCTGATATTTCTACCTTGCCATAGAAGTCACATTGATTATTGCGCGTTAACATATCTCCTGTACGAGAACGGGTTAATGGTTCCTCAGGTGGCAGCAGGAAATAATCTTAATCTTCCTGTCATAGGAGGCATTTTAAGGGGTGCAGGTGCCGTTTTTATGCGAAGAACATTTATGAGCAATACGTTGTATAGTACTGTTTTTTTTGAACATATTAGAGCTTTAATGACCAGAGGAAATTCTATAGAATTCTTTCCAGAAGGTGGAAGAAGTAGGACGGGTCTCAGCCTTCCTTCTAGGCCAGGATTGCTTTCATTAATTATCAGAAGCTTTGCTTCACTCAAGAATCAGAATGTAAAAATTGTGCCGGTATATATTGGTTATGAAAAAATTCTTGAAGGACAAAGCTATCTCTCAGAGCTTGCCGGAGGTAAAAAGAAAAAAGAAAGTATATTTGATCCTCTAAAGGTATTTAAAGATTTTAGAAATTACCTCGGAAATGCTTATCTAAATTTTTCTGATCCTATTGATCTAGATTCTTTTCTCAGCGGACAAGTAAAAGATGACTATTCTTTAACATCTCCACAAGAAAAACCTCTATGGCTTCAAGAAGTGACTAGCCGATTAGGACAAGAGGTTATTAGATCTATTAATAACTCTGTAGCGGTAACCTCAACCAGCCTATTCTCAGTCGCCTTATTGACCTCAACTACTCAAGCAATGAGTGAAGAAGACTTAGCAGAAAGAATGAAATTCTTTTTAGGTCTGATTGAGGACTCGTCCGAATATAAGGATGTTTGGATAACACAAAAAGAAGTTAAAGAAATGATAACTAAAACTGAGAAATTAGGTTTCATAAACCCCACCTTAATAGCATCCAAAAAAATATATCGCCCAACATCGGATCAGGTCGCCACACTTTCTTTTTACAAAAATAATATTGCACATTTATACATACTCTATTCTTTGATCTGTGAATCAGTAAAGTTTGTAAAAAGTGCTCCAAAAGAAGAAGTCATAAATCTCATAGAGATGATTTATCCTATATTTGCAAAAGATTTTCATTTAAAGAATAAAATAATTAACCAAGAAGATATCTCACAGACCATTGAGATTTTAAAAAATAAAAGCCTTTTGGATGAAGATGAAAAAGGAAATATCTTATCTCCTGATGAGAATAGTTCATTCTTTCAAAACTATATTGCCTTATCACACCTTTGTGAACCAAGCCTTAAACGATTCTATATTGTCATGCATACGATGTGGCAAAACGGGTCTATCCAAAAAGATGATTTAAATACTAGATGTAAAGAGTTAGCTGAAAACCTAGAAGAGATTGAAGGTTGGCCTTATCCGGAGTTCTCAGACAAGGCTAAATTTGATAATTTTGTTTATATGATGAAGGAAACAAAATTTTTTAAAGAAGATGAAAGTGGTTATTTATCAGCATCTAAAATAACAAAACGAGCAAACAAACTTTACGAACAATTTTTTGATAAAGAGTTCTTAGAATTTATAGGTACTCAAACTAGTTAGTATTATAAATATCATATCGAACCACCTTTCCCTCGATAGATCTGCTTGGTTTGTGCCCTTCTAGATAATTCATATGTTTATGTCTTTTGACGACAACTCTGTAATTCGCAGAATTTAAACTCGTCTCTAAAATTGAAGTTTGATTGAGGGATGAAGATAATTCTCTCAAAGCTTGCATATGTTTCTTAGCTTTAGATTTATGGACACCAGAAAACATAGGATCTATATATATTAGATCGAAATTAATCTTTGTTGATTCCAAGAATTTCATATTGTCTATATGTAGTATCTGAAACTTTTTTAAAAGATCAATGGCTTCAAAGCTAGTTGCATTATTCAATCCATCCTGAAGTATCAAAGACGTCCATTTTTCTTTTTCCAGAAGCACAAGGGACTTACAGTCTTGTGATTTTGATATTTCTAATGCATCCTTACCAAATCCTGCCGTGACATCCAGACATGAAAAGTTTACTGGAAGTCCTTTAATCGAATTCTTTAAAAGGCGGTCATCATAATTTTTTACCCAATCATCAAAATCAGAAAATATAGGAAGAGAATTTTTACCTAGGCCCTTCCTGAGAAACAGTCTCTTTTTGGAGCAAACCAAGAAATAATCATCTGCAAAATCTTTTAATTGACAAGATTTAGAATAGTTAAAAAGTTCAATATTGAGATCCTTTGAAATTCCTATAGCTTGTTCTTTAAGCTCGGGCGAATCAAAACTTATAAAAAATTTCATTAAAGAATCATTGAGAAAAGAGCTATACCTAAAATGATTCTATAAATAATAAAAGGAAGAAACCCTATCCTGTTAATAAATTTAATAAAGAAATTAATGGTTCCATAAGCAATAATAAAAGAAATTATTAAACCCAAAATATTGATATCAAAGTAATCAATGAGATAGTTCACATCAGTTGAAAATAGTTGATAGAGAGCTATTGCACCAATAGTTGGCACAGCCATCAAAAAACTAAACTTTGAAGCAGTTTTGTTATCCAGTCCTAAAAATAGACCAGCAGAGATAGTTATGCCGGATCTTGAAGTGCCAGGAATTAACGCAATAGCTTGAGACAATCCTATAATTAAAGCATCTCTTGTGGTGATCTCATTAATATTGGTTTTTTTTGATTTTCTAAATGTTGATAAAAATAATACTATTGCGAACATAATAGTTGTAACGGCTATTATGATGCTAGTTCTTAAATAAGAATCTATTAAATCTAAAAAAATGTATCCAAGTAATAGAGTTGGAATACATGAAATGATTAAATGTTTTAAGAGTAAATTTTGAGATAAAGATTTATTTATAATTACTGAATTTAAAATATCTAAGAGATCACTTCTAAAATATATACACACAGCGATCAGTGTTCCTAGATGCAGTGATACATCATAAAAAAGATTCTGAGGTGAGCCCATAAACTCAGAAAGAAGAATTAAGTGAGCAGAACTGGAAATAGGTAAGAATTCAGTTAAACCTTGAATGACGGCCAGTAACAATGCCTCCAGATAAGTCATTTAATTTTTTTCCAGCTATTCTCATCATTTAGATAAACGGGGAGAATTTGTTCCGGTTCTATTAATTCATTTTTAGCAAAGCGTTCCTTCGCAATTTCAAGTAAATGCGAAGACCGTGGCATGGCTCCAGGAAGAACATTTGTAATTTCTGGAAACAAGGAGCATCCATCTCCAACAAAATGGCAATCTTCGGGAAATTCTTCTCGTTTAAATAATTCTTGCGAAATAAGTCTAAACTTAGATTTTATATCTCCATCGAGAAAAGAGGATTCAGATATGTAAACCTTACCTAAATTCTCTTGCGATATCGCAACAATAGAGCTTGCAGGTGATTCTTTATTTGCTTCTATTGATAGCAGCTCTAAACTGGACAAGGATATGCCCTTAAGTGAATGAGAAAATGCGATTCCCTGCGCAACTGCACAGGATAATCTTATTCCTGTATAAGATCCCGGCCCAACACCCACAGCTACAGCATCTAATCCCTCATAAGTAAGTCGGCTTTCATCTAAGAGGTCAGCAACTATACTGAAAAGCCTTTCGGTATGTTGTCTGGGTATGTTTTTATGAAAGCTAAAGACTTCCTTGTCTTTCCCAATTGAAACTGAACAGGTATCTGTTGAAGTATCTATGGCAAGTATATTTGCCAATTAAGCCTCTAAGCCTTTTAATATTTTTTCGGTTACTTCTTTAGGGGAAGCTGTCCCGGAGACTTTAATATAATTTAGCTGACCTTTAGATGATAAGTCTGAGTAGAATTCTATTAAAGGTGAAGTTTGATCAGCGTATACCTTTAATCGATCCTTCACAGTATCGGGTTTATCGTCCTCTCTTAAAATTAGATCTTCACCAGTAATATCGTCTTTACCTTCCTTTTTTGGTGGGTTATGAACTATGTGATAGTTTCTACCAGAAGCAGGATGCATTCTTCTACCAGACATGCGGTCTATAATATCCTGATCTGGTACATCAATTTCTACCACGGCGTCTATCTTGATATTTCTTTGAACTAGGGCTTCAGCCTGAGGGATGGTTCTTGGGAACCCATCAAACAAGAAACCTTCAGAGCAGTCCGAGGAAGCGATTCTTTCTTCAACCAGGCCAACAATTATTTCATCCGATACTAATATTCCTGCATCCATTAATGATTTTGCTTCCAAACCTAATTTTGTGCCTGCCTCCACAGCCTCTCTAAGCATATTGCCC
>CAYVAL010000015.1:0-10216 GCA_964449395.1 uncultured Gammaproteobacteria bacterium
TCTCTTGCTTTTGATTTCAAATGATTTAAGTTCCTGTTTATCTTCTTCTGATATTGGCTTGGCATCAAAGTCCCATAACCAATTTGGCATATTATTCGGTTTATCCCCAACGACCTCTAGATCTATACCACCAATTTTGGCAGTAATAATAGACTTCCACACCCTAGGGTTAGGAAGATAAGAAAATATCCTTATCTTACTCAAAGTCTATTGGGTTTCTATGGCTTTTTTAAAAGCAGGTCTACTTTCTAATTTCTCTACATATGCTTTTATATTACTCATTTCATCTGAGACACACCCCAAGCGATTACTCATAAAACAAGAATGTCCAAGCATTATGTCAGCTCCAGAGAAATCACCTATCAAATAGTCTTTGCCTTCCAAATTTTCGTTAACAGGCTTCAAGGCATTAGAAAGAAGTCTTTGTGCTTGACCTAAAACTGTCTCATCTCTCCTTTCAGGAGGAAGAATGACAGTATGAACAACAATAGTATTCATAGGAGGCATCACCATCCCTTCACAATAATGAAACCACTGAAGATATTTTGCAAAATGTTCAGAGTCTACGGAAGGTTTTAATCCTCCATTCTTATGTTTCTCCAAGATGTAGTCAGTTATGGCTCCAGACTCCCAAATTTGAGTATCTCCATCCTCTAAAACTGGGACCCTGCCTAATGGATGCCTTGCTCTGTGTTCATCAGACTTTAAATCAGTAGGGCTAAATGCCATCTTGTTAAGTTCGTAAGGTAACCCTAGTTCTTCCAAAAGCCAAAGGATCCTTCCGGCTCTAGAATTAGGTGCAAAATGTAATTTCAACATAACTTTCTCCTTTTTTATTAATTCATTATAAGCATAAAAATTAGAGTGAGAAATCCTAAGAATCTCCAATTGAAGAGATAATTTCAAGGGCTTTCTTTGCCATGTCATTCGGTACAAAAATATGATCATGAAAATATCCAGCAAAAACATTTGTAGGTATATCCTGTTTAGATAATTCGCCGGATAATGTTGCAATTAATCCACTACTTTCAAGACTAGAGTGAACACTTAAAGATATGCATTTGAAGATAGTTTCATAATGGATAGAATTTTTATCAGCCATTTCTTTTGTAATTACTAGTGTAGAACCCTCATTTTCAATAAAAGTAGCTAAAGGGTTTAAAGAATTGACCAGTTCTTTAATAGGTTCTTGAGAGGTCATGAAAATGAAAGAGTCCTTAACTAAGTAAGGATTTAGATTCTCTAAAATGTCTTTCAAATTTTCTTTGGCAGACATCTTTAATGGCAAGCTAAATTGTATTTCTTAAGTCTGTAGTAGTTATAGGGCAATGGAGTAAGAAAACCTGCCAGCAACATAAAAGGTATCACCCACCAAACTAAAACCCCTCCTGCAAAAACCACATCCACAGTATTCATGGCAACTTCCATAGATATCATAGATATTAAAGACATTCCTGTAGCAGTATTGAATGCTTCTCTTAAATTCATTTGTCGTGAAAGGACTATTGTCTCAAGGATAATTGAAGTTATTAAGCCATTGATTATTGCCAAAGTCATAATACCCAACATCGGAAATGCTATCTCATTAATTTGAAAGTATAGAATTGTCCCAAAGTCTCCTATGGAGCAGCCCAGCAAACACCAAAGAGTATTAATTGATGAACGTTTCCAAGTATGACGACATGTCCACGATATACCTGTGTCTTGTGCATTATCTATTTGCGAGTTACTCATTATTTTCTTTCTTCGTAGTAGCAAAAGCCTCTAAAGCGATTTCTCTTGAAATCTTTAAATCTACAATGGGTTCTGGATAATCCTTACCTAGTTCAACTCCTGCTGAATCAAGAACTTCCTTAGGAGCTTCCCAAGGACTAAACAGATATTTATTTGGAATATTACTCAATTCAGGAACATATTTTTTTGTGTATTCTCCTTCAGGATCAAATTTCAAACCCTGTGTGATAGGATTAAAAATCCTAAAGTAAGGAGCAGCGTCAGCTCCAGAGCCCGCTACCCATTGCCAACTAGCACTATTACTAGCCAAATCAGCATCTACAAGACAATCCCAAAACCATCTCTCACCTTCTCTCCAGTCAATAAGCAAATTCTTCACCAAAAAAGATCCAACTACCATTCTTAGTCTATTATGCATGTAACCGGTTTGCCACAGCTCTCTCATTCCAGCATCCACTATAGGATAACCCGTTTCACCTCTTTGCCAAAGGCGAAGGAATTCTTCATTCTTTTGCCATGGGAATGTATCAAATTTTTTCTGAAAATTTACTCTAGGTAAGTCAGGAAAATGATAAAGAAGATAGTATGAAAACTCCCTCCAGCCTAGTTCACTAAGAAAGTGAGCAAGACTTTTTTCAATACCAGTAATTGTCTCTTTTGTTTTAGCTCTATACCAAACTTCATTAGGTGATATTTCTCCAAAATGTAAATGAGGCGATAATCTAGATACAAATTCTTGAGAAGGGAAATTTCGTCCCTCTTTATAGTTAAGCAAGCCTTTATCTAGAAACTTTTCTAGGCTCTCATCTGCCCCTTGTTCACCAGGGTTCCATTCTTTCTCAAACCCTTTATACCAATCTATATCTGGAAGAAGAGATAAGCTATCTAGGCCATCAGATTGTATCTGTTCAGAATAAAGATTCTTAATATCACATATATCTACAGGAAGCCTTGGTTCATCGGAGTTAAGGCAGCCTTTCTTATAATAAGGGGTAAAAACTCTGTAAGGAGTTCCATCATCTTTTGCAATATTCCAGGGCTCCCAAAGTAAGGAACCGCCAAAACTTTCAACCTTTATTTCTTTATTCTCGAAATCTTGTTTTATTTCTTTATCTCTCTTTATTCTCCATGGTTCGTAACATCGGTTCCAAGAAATATAAGATATTTCATATTCCTTTGCGAGTTGCTCAAGAACCTTGGAAGGATCTCCTTTGTATATAAGTAATTTTCCATCTAGACTTTCATTAAGACTTCTTAGTGAGTGATACAACCACCAACGACTGGCTGCTCCCATTGAGAATTCTTCTGAATTAGTATCGTCTAGAATATATATTGGCAGTAAAGAGTCGAATTGACTGGCGCTATCTAATGAAGGATTATCTTTAATTCTTAAATCCTGCCTAAACCAGTGTATTGATTTCTTATTTTGCATTTAGGCAGTGAAACCTCCATCTATAGTATGAATAGATCCAGTAATAAATTCACTTTCATCTCCAGAAAGGAATAGCATTAATTTAGCTATTTCACCGGCATCAGCATATCGACCTAGAGGAATTTGACCTTCAAAAGCTTCTTTAGAATTTTCTTCTCAATTAATTTCTGAGATACCGTCTTCTAATATACGCATCATTTTCGTTTCAACCGGAGAAGGATTAACAGAATTAACCCTAATATTCATTTCAGCGCATTCTTTTGCTGCAGATTTTGTTAAACCTACGACAGCATGCTTACTCATAACATAAGGAGATAACAATGAAGCACCAGTTAAACCCGCAACACTCGATGTAATAACAATACTACCCCCTCCTCTTTCAGATAAAGCCGGTATAGCAGCTTTTAAACCTAAAAAAGGCCCTTTAGCATTAACCTCCATGACACTATCAAAGGTTGATTCATCGTATTCAGTAATGGGCATGATCTCACCAGCGACTCCAGCATTGGCAATAAAAATATCTAACCCGCCATATCTTTCCTTAGCGAGATCAACTGCCTTTTGATTATCCGATAGCACAGTGACATCTCCTTGGAAGTAGCTCAATTTATTAGAATTAATTTCTTTAGAAACTTCAACAAGCTCATCCTCATTTAAATCCACCATGAGAACATTAGCCCCCTCTTTCAGGAAGAGCTCAGTTGCGGCTTTTCCAATACCACCAGTAGCTCCAGTAATAATAGCTACTTTATCTTCCAGTCTATTCATAAACCTCTCTTTGGAAGCCTTGGTTTAAGCTTATTGAGTCAGCAAAAATAGGCCTCGAATAATGAAAATACCTCCAACAGATAAAACTATGAGTTGAGTCCATCTGAAGAAGATTGCATCATCTATTATATCTAAAACTTTCTTGCCTAGAGTAGTTCCTATAACTGAAAGAATAATAGCAAATATAAGGAATTTTAGATTTGGCCAATTTTCAGTACTAAAAGAAACCAGAAGACCACCAAAAAAAATAATTTTTGAGATATGTCCTATCGTTTGAGCAACTGCTTTTGTGGCTACTACTTGGTGTCTAGTCATTTCTACCCTTTGGAAAAAAATATCAAGTAAAGGGCCTCCCACACCAGCAATCAGATTGGTTCCAACTACCACTCCACCAGCCAGAACTCCTATAGGAGGTTTAGTGACATCTAAGGAAAGTTCCTTAGGAACTGTCCATGCAACAAAAGGTAATAATCCAAGAGCAAAAATTACTAGTATCTGGCTAGGCTGAAAGGCTATAAAAAATAAAATAATTAACGAGATAGAACTGCCAATAAGTAAAGTTAAGATAATCTTCCAGTTTATATCAGCTCGATTCAACCATGCCCTATATCCATTTGAAGTGGTTTGGATCAGCCCATGTAGAACCATTGCAGGTCCAACTGGCAGAAAACTTATTAGTATGCCCATCAAAATAAGACCCCCCAACATACCAAATATTGAAGATAAAAATGCAGTTGCAAAAGTGGCTGCAAGAATAACAACCAAGATTAAGTCTAATTCCATTAGTTAATATCGAAAGTAAAAAGTTTCATATATAAATACTCTCTTGAGATACTATTTTTCCACTTTCTCCATTGTCTGGATTATGGCCTCCACAAGATACTATTTCAGCCAGGGCTTGATCATTTTCAATTCTAAAAAAGGTAAATCCATTTTCTTCTTTTATAGAATAAATAGATTCACATACGAGATCATCTGGATTTTCAGCCGTTATACCTCTTGCAAAAGATGGCCAAGTACCCGTAGAACTACTTACTGGTCCAACTAAGAATGTTTTTACCCTGTTCTCTAGTTCTATTTCACCCGATTTGATTATTGATGCTGCTCCAATAGCATGAATATCTCCAGAAAAGATAAATCTTGAAGCTTTTCTTTCAGATATAGATTTTATCAGTCGTTGATGTTGTAAAAACCATCCTTCCTGCCACAGGTATTTGTTTACTTTTGTTGTTAAAGAGCCTTTTCGACCAGAAAGTAACTCATTCACTACTGTGCCTGATGCTCCCTCTTCGGCTACAACATCTGGATACCATTCTCTCCATTTCCCAGCGGTATAACCGAAAGGATGGGATGGAATAAATGCAAGATGTTTTGCTTTGGACTTTTCTATTCTTGAAAGAAGCCATTCTTCATCTTGTTTAGAAATTAGTACAGCATCCTTATTACCTAATGTCATATTACCTGCACAGTCTGCAATTAAACCCTCAAAAGCATTTCCGTATCTAATTCTTCCTATACTTCTTCCTGGTTTACCATCGGGAGTATCTAATAAAGGTGGATAAAACAGATCAGCCATTTTCTTAAAAGCACCTTTACTAAATTTATCAGCAGGAAAAGTTACTATCTCTTCTTCAGCATCATCATTTTCAAAATAATCATGATCATCTGGGATAAAGAAAATTGGTGTGCTTTTAAATCTTGTGCCATAAAGAGAAGCGATCTGCTCATTACCTATTTTTTTGAGTACACTCTCATTTGTCTCGCTATCTGCACTTTCTAATCTATTGAAAGCGCCATACCGTAGTCTTAAATAGCCTCCCAAAAAGAACTTTATTAATTTGCTATTACGACCTACTGGCGGAGAACTTTCTCCTCTTAAATCCCAGTAAACATGGTCACCAATAGATATTGCAAAATCTGGATTTTTAGCTAACCCTTCTTTAAAGATATTTTGTCTGAAAGAGAAAGGTTTGAAAAATTCTCTCCCAGAAGCCCGAAAAGCATCACCGCCACCAGGACAAGTAAAAGACATAATAGAAACCATTTGGGTTTCAGCTTCAGGATCTGGAAAAGTTTTAATTTTCCAAGTTTTGTAGATGGGTTCATCTTCTGACAATAATTGCAGCTGATATGATCTATCTGATACGAGTTTATTCGAAATAAATTGCCAATGTTTACCTTCTTTATCTATTTTCTTACCTTTAATTAAACTCTTTTCATCAAGTATAAGTTCTAATTTTGAAGTGCTCTCGGAAAGAGATAAAGAGATTCCTAGTCTCTCATGGCTCGCCGTAGATAAGATATGTTTAACTTTCTGATTGCCTGAACTCTTAAATAAATAACCACCAGCAACTAAGGCCGATAAGACTGCTGAAATCTTAAGGAAAGTGCGTCTTGAGTACACTTTAGTCTTATAAATTTTCGAAGGCTTGCTTTGCTGCTCCTTCTATAAAATCGATATCTTCTTCACTATGAGCCAAAGAAATAAAATGATTATGGTAGGCAAGCATGTAAACGCCTCTTTTTACACATTCATCGATCCATTTAATATGGGTTTCAAAAGTTACACCTTCTAATCGATAATAAGGCATTGAAGGAATGCCAGACGATATTAGGTTAAAACCTTTATCAGAAGCAACTTTTTCCAGTCTTGAATTTAGCTTTTTACCATATTGAATTAATACAGAAGGAGCATCAACCTTTTCTAGTTCATTTAATGTTGCAATAGCTGCGGCCATTGGAGGAGCACTAAAAAATTGAGTTCCAGTAAAATAGACTCTTTCAGCAGCTTTTTTGAGATCATTAGTACCGACAAGCGATGCTAACGGGTGGCCATTAGCAATTGCCTTTCCAAAACAAATCATATCTGGACTAAACGCAAAGGCTACATTAGAACCTTTTAGGTTGATTCTAAAGCCGGCTCTTACATCATCAACTATAGTAAGGACTTCATATTTCTTACATAAGGAAGTTACTTTTTTCCAATAACCCTCTTCAGCAAGAGAATTATCTCTTGAAACAGGATGATCATATGGTGAAGAAATAAAACATGCTATGTCAGAGCCGTGTTTTTGTAAAAGTTGCTCTAAGGCTTCTGAGTCATTCCATTTTATCTTTAGAACATGTTCACTGTCTGAAGCAATAATTCCGGGTCTATCTTTTTCTTGCATCCAAGAGGCAACACCATGATAACCATCATCAATTTTTATAATTTTCTTTTTACCGGTGAATTCACGAGCTATCATCACTGCTAAGCTAGTTGCATCTCCTCCATTCTTACCGAACAAAGCCCAATCGGCTATATCAACCATTTCAACTAACTTAGAAGCTAAATCAACCATTACTGGTGACGCAACACTTACTGTATTACCTTTATCAGCCGAAACCTTATAGGCTTCCTCTACTTCTGGATGGTTATATCCTAATATTGACGGCCCGTAGCCACACATTAAATCTACATAACGATTATCATCTAAATCCCAAAAATAAGCCCCTTCAGATTTTGAAAAGAATTTTGGACCGGACTCTCTAATAGCATATTTATAATGCCCGAAAATACCTCCCGGAATTACTTCTTTGGCTTTTGTTAGATACTCATCAGATTTTTTTACTTTGTAAGTTGTATTTTTCATTAAAAATTAATTGAAAAAACAAACCGCTCTTACTTCAATACTCTCTCTAGGAGTTACTCCTTGAGGAGTATCCGGATAATCGAACGCACTATGCAAAGTAGGAATAAAAGGTTGTTCATCCGAGTCGTACGTCTTAAACATCAAGACTTCTTCTTTGGTCATCTTAGGATAAAAATACCATTTATGTTCATCGCTATGAGAGGATTGACAAATCTCAACTGTTAGAGCATTTGGCTGGTCAGGGAGATAATTAAATAAATCAGTGGGTATTAATTCCTTTTCAGATACAGATCGCTTATCACAAACAGCAAAAGGTGTATCAACTCCATCCTTATCAAACCTTCTCCATAGATTGTAAACAACGATTCTCTTGGGATTAATACCAGTTTCTTTCAGAAAAGGATCTAATGTGGCTCCAAAACTAGTAGTAAAATCGTTATGCACTAATCTGTGTCCGCCTTTTCTTTCACCTGACTCAGCTTGCGCTTCATTCCTTGTTATGTGAGAAAATATTTGTACTGTATCAGCTCCAACTTTTTCTTTTACATAGGTAGCCATCTCATCGTAATAAACATTCACAACATCTTCATCATTATAAAAATCTTCTACAGAAGAAACATGATTTATCAACTCAAAACCACCCATCGTAATATCGAAGTTTGACTCTCTGGCATTGTGAACAGTCTTCTTGAAAGCTTTGAGATATTCAGGCAAGACATTATCTTCATTGGGTTCTTCTAAACCATACGCAGGCTTAGCTTCATTTTCTTTTAAAGGTTTTCTGTAATTAAATTCAGCTTCAATATTCATAAGTCAAAAATAGTAATAATTTCGAATATATTACAACATTTTGTATTGAAAGATTATTAATATAAGAGGGATGGACTTAGCTCTATTTATCTTTTGATTAGGGACTTTCCCAATATTCCTTATAGCTCTTTGCAGTGTTCTTTTCATTTTTTTGGTATTGAAGAAAAGCTTTAAAAACACCTAAATCTAGATCTGGATCTAAATTCTCACCCATTCTAATTAGATTAAGGCACCAAAAAGCTTGCTGACCCCATCCATTTACCCCCTTAATAGCTGAAAAAGGTGAATTAAGCCCTAACCAGCCTGGACCAATTTGCATTGTTTTTTCTAAAGATGGAGTTTCAGATAAATTTTTGTTTAAAAGCTTATTAGCGATATTAGGATCGATACAAAAAGGTCTTGCTATGCCTATAACATCACAAGCATCTTGGCTTAAAGCATTATTCATTCCTTCAGTACTTCTAAATCCTCCTGTTACCATTAAAGGGCCTTTGAAAACTGATCTTATGTCTTTTGCATAATCCAAAAAATAAGCTTCCCTTGCAATGGTACTTTCACGTCTCTTTTCAGCTCTTTCTGGGTTCAAGCCCATGTCAATACCAACCAAGTGAGGCTGTTCATAAGTTCCTCCTGAAACTTCCAATAAATCCAAACCTTCATCATTCAACCAAGTAGCAACTTGAATGGCTTCCTCATGAGAAAATCCACCTTTTTGAAAGTCAGCAGAATTTAATTTCAGAGATAATGGGAAATCTACACCTACAGATTTTCTGACGGATCTAACTATTTCAAGTAAGAATTTTGCTCTCTTTTCCAGAGTTCCACCCCACTCATCATTACGTAAATTAATATCTGGTGAAAGGAATTCCGAAATTAAATATCCATGAGCGCCATGAATTTGAACTCCGGTGAATCCAGTATCTTTAGCAATTCTGGCACAATAAGAAAATTTATGAATAATCTCTAAAACCTCTTCATGAGAAAGGGCTCTTGGTTTGCCAAATTGTGCTCACGGCATTTGAAGCTGCACTTCTGAAGGGGCTACAGGAATCTCTGCAACTGATGCTGGCGTTTGTCTTCCGGCATGGGAGATCTGCATCCATAAATGAGTATCATTTTTTGTTCCAGCCTCAGCATATGAAATTAAACGGGATAATTGTTCATTTGTTTGCTGCCCTTCTATGACAACATTGCCTGGTCTTTCAAGATAACGATGATCGACTTGCACATTACCGGTTAACAGTATTCCTGCTCCTCCAGAAGACCATCTATCATATAAATTGACATGCTTAGAGGTGGCTCTATTTTGTTCATCAGCCAAACCCTCTGTCATAGCACCTTTGCAGATGCGATTCTTAATTTGTGCTCCACAAGGGAGATCAAGTTTATCCGTGATCTCTTTCATAATTAGTATTTTTCTCCATCCTCTCTAGGGGAAAAAAATTTGGCTATTTCTTCTTCTGAATTACGTATTATCTCTTTTCTAGAAAGTATATTTTCAAAATGAGATCTTAAAGAATCATCCCAAGCAGGATGAGATAAAATATAGAAAATATTTTCTTTTATAGCATTAAAAACAATCTCTGCTATCTCTTCTGGTTTCTTACCCTGGCGAAGCATTGATGACATAATTTCAGCACCCATTTCATTCGTAACTTCTTTAGCTTCACCCATATGGCTTGGTCGATTTCTTTCTGACTTGTCTATATTTGTATCCACAAAGCCCGGACATAAAACAGAGGCATTAATTTTTGCTTCTCGAGTAATTAAATCACGACTTAAGGCCTCTGTTAAAGCCATCACAGCATGTTTACTTACTCCATAAGTGCCTGCACCTGGT
>CAYVAL010000016.1:0-9727 GCA_964449395.1 uncultured Gammaproteobacteria bacterium
TTAATATTAATAGTGAGGCTTTTTTCATCACTCTTAGTTTAAGATTACCTCTGGTAGAGGCCTTACCTTGCCTTCATATGCTGTTATATCCCTCTCTACCGGATCAAAGAAAGGTAAGATATATTTGATAGGATTGAGTGTTAGAAATGTAGCGTCTCCATTATTAGAAATGAGAAGTCTTTCTTCTTCAGGTTGGCCAAAAATCATTTGACTCGTTGGCAGAATACCGTCCCAAAATATATCTGGCATATCTCCATCCGAGAGTTCAAATAATATTGCTGCAAGTTCCCCTGTACCGACATCCGGATCAAAGCCTCCATCCCCAAATCGATTACCATGAATCTGTATGGACTTTGGATGAGGATTGTAATTTTCATCTTCAGTTTCATAGCCGTAAGTAACTATTGAGAGATTAACAGTTCCATTTCCGTATATGTCATTATCAAATACTTCGACATCAGAATTAGCTTGGATAATGATTCCGGTTCCTCTAGGAACTTCTCCTACTATATTACCTTCAGGAGCAAAATTATCTGTGTCATTATTTATAGCCTTATTTCTAAAGACTCTTACATGATGTCCGCCCTGTTGAGGCAAGTCAGGTAGATCAAAAACCAGAATACCTCCTGTATTATGTGAAGCTAAATTATCAAATACATCAGCATAATAAGAATTTTCTATTTCTATCCCAGCTACGTTGTATTGGGCAACGCTATTCTTAACGATTATATTTTGCGACTGACCGACATATATGCCGGCATCAGATGCACCTATAGCTACACAGCCATCTATCAGAACGTCTTTAGACTCAACAGGATAAAAGCCGTAAGCCCCGTTTGTAGCTTTCGGTCCACCGGTCCATTCAGTTCTAAGGCGAATCATATTAATTCCATCAGCACCAATTACCTTAATGGCATCTCCTTTAGCATCTAAAACAGCAAAATCTCTGAGAGTAACGCCATCAGAAGTTACCAAAAGGCCTTGAGCACCTGATATCTGATTTCCAAAGTTCAATATGGTCTCATCTATGCCGGAGCCTTCAAAGATAACATCGTCAACATCTAAAGAGATACCGTCCTCAAAGAAGTATTCTCCAGGCTCTAGAGTGAGCACATCTCCAGGCTCAAGATCAATTAGTGCTTCTTGTATTTCTTCTTGAGAATTAAGATTTGGCCCTAATAGAATTTGTTTTGCAGTTAGGTTAAAGCTAAAACAAGCAAATAAAATAAATATTAATAAATTATGCATTTTCCCCATTTTTTACATTATTTAGGGCATAAGTATAGTAGATTTATCCACTAGTTATGAATTTAAAAAATCTAATTCCATTAATGCTCTTTATTTCGTGCTGTATGTTTTCAGAGACGAAACTTTTAGTTCTAGGTTCTGGCACCCCTAACCCTGATCCAGACAGAAGTGGATCTGCATACGCAGTAGTCGTAAACGGAAAATCCTATCTTGTAGATTTTGGCCCCGGCGTTGTTAGGCGTGCTTCTTCCTTTTCTCCGTCTTGGGGTGGAGATTTTGAATCTATGGAAATTAAAAATCTTGAATATGCTTTTTTAACTCACCTCCATTCCGACCATTCAGCAGGCTTAGCTGATTTAATACTTACTCCATGGGTTCTTGAGAGAGAAAATTCTTTGAAATTATTTGGTCCCAAAGGATTAGAAAATATGGCTACTAAAATAACAGAAGCATATTTAGAAGATATTGATTATAGAATCAATGGATCACAACCCTCGAATTTAAATGGGTATAAAACTGAGATAAAAGAGATCTCTGAAGGATTAATATTCCAAGATAAAAATATAAAAGTAGAAGCTTTTTTAAATAATCATGGGGACTTTAAAAATTCTTTTGGATTTATATTTACAACCGCCGATAAAAAAATAGTTTTTTCAGGCGATACTGCTTATAGCGAAAAGCTTATTTCTATTGCAAAAAATGCCGATATATTAGTTCACGAGGTTTACTCAGAACAGGGTTTTAAAGAGAAATCTATGGATTGGCAGAAATATCACAAAGCACATCACACCTCTTCAGTTGATGTCGGTAGAATTGCACAATCAACTCAGCCAAAAAAATTAGTCCTCTCGCACATACTTTTTTGGGGTAAAAGTGAGAAATCAATCATTGAAGAAGTAAAAGAACATTTTACAGGCAATGTTTTAGTCGCGGAAGATCTGATGGTTATAGATTAAATAATGAAAAAGATAATATTTGTATGTGTTGAAAATTCATGTAGAAGCCAAATTGCTGAAGCCTTTGCCAAAATATATTCTAAAGACAGATTAAAAGTTATGAGCGCTGGCTCTAAACCTTCTGGATCTATTAACCCTAAAGCAATCAAATTAATGTCCGAATTAGGCTATGAATTAACCGGTCATTATTCAAAATCAGTAGAAACAGTTTCAGAAAATGTAGATTATCTAATCACCATGGGCTGTGGAGACTCGTGTCCAACACTAAAAGCTTTAAAACGGATTGAATGGGATATACCTGACCCGAAAGATATGAATAAAAGGGAATTTAAAGAAGTTATAGGGTTAATAGATCAAAAAGTCCGAGACCTAATAAGAAATATTACCTAAATCTTAAATTCTCTCTATTAAGTTCTGATACAGAACTGACTCCCATTAATCTCATGTCTCTTTCTATTTCAAGCTTCATCAAATCTAAAGCCCTTTCGACACCTGCCTGCCCTGCAGCAGCAAGCGCAAATAAATAGAATCTACCGCCACCGACAGCTTTCGCACCTAAAGAAAGAGCCTTAAGAACATGAGTACCTCTTTGAATGCCACTATCCATAATCACATCAATATCATCACCCACTGCATCAACAATCTCAGATAATTGATCAAATGGAGAGCGGCTCCCATCGAGCTGTCTTCCCCCATGATTGGATATGACTATACCAGTACAGCCAATATCAACAGCTTTCCTGGCATCCTCAACGCTCATCACACCTTTTAGACAAAACTGACCATCCCAATATTCAACCATTTTTGCTACATCATCCCAATTCAAACAAGGATCCAGCATTTCGGTAAAATACCTCCCAATAGAGATAGGTCCGTCAGACATATCTACATGATCGTCTAACTGAGGAAGAGAAAATTTCTTGTGTGTTAGATAATTTAAAGCCCACATGGGTTTTATTGCGAATTGAGTTATTCCGCTTAAACTTAATTTAAAAGGTATTGAAAAACCTGTTCTTAGGTCTCTTTCTCTATTGCCTCCTGTAATTGTATCCACGGTAAGCATCATCACATCCACATTTGCATTTTTTGCATTTTCAAGCATGACTTGGTTGAGCTCTCTATCCTTATGAAAATAGAACTGATAGCACTGTGGTCCTGAATATTGTTTTCTAACTTCAGACAAACTGACTGTTCCTAATGATGAAACACCAAACATAGTTCCGTATTTATCTGCAGCTGCAGCAACTGCATTCTCTCCTTCATGATGAAAAACTCTTTGTAGAGCTGTAGGAGAGCAGTAAATTGGCATATTAAGTTTCTGGCCCAGAATTTCGACAGACATATCGATATTTTCTGTGCCTCTTAATACATTTGGAACTAGATCACAGTCTTCAAAGCTCTTTGTATTTCTATCATAAGTGCTTTCGTCATCTGCAGCACCATCAATATAATTAAATATCGGGCTTGGTAACCTTCTACGGGCTAACTCTCTGAAGTCAACGAAACTATGGCAGTCTTTTAAACGCATAAGATTTAAGAGCCCTGACCCGTAATAAGATTATTGATTATCTAAGTTATTTCTTACTTTCTTGTATTAAAGTAAAAGCTTTCATAGATTGGTCGCCACCTTGATAGCAGAGAGTAGCATCAGTCATATCAGATATCTGATCCCAACTTGCTTCTATATTTTCTGCTGTCATTTCTTCTCCTGTACCTAAGTAAACTCCTTTGGTCTCATGGATCATAACTCTAGTAAACACTCCAGCTCCAGCAGCTATAATCACTCCAGTAGGAGCATCTTCAGAGACCATATATGTGACTGCAGGAGTGACGTAATCAGGTTTTATTTGTTCTATGACCTCTTCAGGCATCAAACTTTCAGTCATTCGTGTACCTGCTAAAGGAGCCAAGGTATTGCATTTCACGTTATATTTAGCACCTTCCAATTTAAGAGTATTCATTAGACCGACTACACCCATTTTTGCAGAACCGTAATTAGTCTGGCCGAAGTTACCATAAAGTCCACTTGAAGATGAAGTCATAATTATTCTTCCATAATTTTGCTCTTTCATTATTTCCCAAACGGCTTTAGTGCAATTGACACTGCCCATTAAATGGACTTCAAGAACCATTCTAAAGTCTTGATCTTCTACTTTAGAGAAACTTTTATCTCTTAGAATGCCTGCATTGTTAACTAAAATATCTATACGGCCATATTTATCCATAACCTCATCAACCATTGCCTTCACTTGATCAGGATCAGTAACGCTGGCACCATTTGCCATAGCCTCACCTCCGGCTGCTTTTATCTCCTCAACAACCATTTCAGCTGCTGATGAAGATCCATCATCAGATCCATCTACATTACCACCTAAATCGTTAACAACAACTTTGGCACCTCTTTTAGCTAAATCTAATGCGTGGCATCTTCCTAATCCGCCACCCGCTCCAGTTACTATTGCAACACGATCATTAAAAGTAATAGACATTTTATCTCCTCATTATAAAGTTAGGCGCACATATTACCGTAACCTACTTTCTTTGTGAAAAAGCTTTTTCAATTCTGCTTATAGCCTCCTCTAGCACAGACTGTGGACATCCGAAGTTCAACCGAACATATCTTTTATCTCCGAAGAAAGCTCCGTCATGAACTCCTACCTTCGCTTCTTGAATAAAGAAATCTGCAGGAGTCTCTAGACCTGTTTTTGAACAGTCTATCCATGCTAAAAAACCTGCATCAGGCCCCCTTAATGTGAGACCTTCAATCTTGTTGATTCGTTCAAGAAGAATTTGTCTGTTAGATTTTAAATAGTCTAATAAGCTAGAGTGCCACTCTCGTGCGTCTGAATAGGCCGCCTCAGATGCAACAAAAGCCATGTTATCTATATGGGCTACTATGCCTTTCGAATTTCTTTCAAAGTCCTCTCTTAACTCTTGGTTTGGAATTATTGCAGCGGCTATAGGGAATCCAGCAAGGTTATAAGTTTTGCAAGGACCCATAATGGTTATAGAGTTATCTTCGCTATATTTATTCAAACTTGCAAAAGGTATATGTTCCAGTCCTTCTTCTAGAATTAAATCAGCATGAATCTCGTCACTGCAGACAATAATATTTTTCTCTTTACAAATTTCTGCTATTTCATTGAGCTCTTCCTTGTTAAAAACTGTACCGCCTGGGTTTTGAGGGTTGCATAGAAAAAATAACTTACAGTCGTCTGTTAAAAGAGTCCTTACTGCATCCATATCAAACTCTAACCTGCCTTTGTGGTCATTTAAGTGAGTCTTTACAAATCCTCGCTCCATATTTTCAGGAGCTTCCGTAAAAGGAGGATAAACAGGAGATGGCACCATGGCTATTTCCCCTGGAGCTAATATTGTTTTGCAAGCAATATTTAGACCCACTACTCCTCCAGGAATCCAAACAATCCAATCTTTATCTAATGTCCAATCAAAATTTTCTTTTACTCTTTCAATAAAAATATCGGTTAAGCTTGATGGTGTATCTGTGTAACCAAATATTCCCTGGTTTACTCTTTCAGACAAAGCGCTGATGATCTCGGGTGGACATACAAAATCCATATCCGCTATCCACATAGGGATTACGTCTGGATTAGAAAACTTCAACCACTTTGTGCTGTGGGTTTTTTTTCTAGAAATTATTTGATCAAAATCATGCTTCATGAATGAAAATTATATTACTCTAAAATTTAGTTAATACCTATTGCTCAGTAAAGATTCAATAGTTAGACTGCGCTTCCTAGCGATCTAATTTATGAGCAAAAATTCATACTCAAATGTAAACGACAATACTCCTGTCTTAGTAGGAAATAGTCAATTGACTGACAAAAGAGGAATTGAAGGATTTAACTATTTAGAAATTCTTTCGGAGGTATCTAGAAACGCAATTTTAGACTGTGAATCTTCCATTAAAATGGAAGATCATATTGATACAGTTGCAGTCATTAGATTTGTAGCAGATACACCACATAGAGACTCTGCAACTTCTAATCTATGGGGTTATCCAAATATGCCAAGAAGCTTATCAAATTCCCTAAATTTATCTGCTTCTAATGAAATTTATACAACAACTGGAGGAAATTCTCCTCAGATTGCATTAAATGAATTGGCCAACAGAATAAAGGATAATCAAATTGAATGTGCTTTATTAGCTGGCGGAGAAGCTCTTGATACTTTTGTAGGTAGATTGAAAGATGGCTTGGAAGTTAATTGGGAAGATAACCCAGGAGGAGAACCAGAATTAATAGGAAAGTCAGCAGATGGTACAAATGATCACGAAAAGCTTCATGGTTTATTCGACCCCTCTTCTGTATATCCTCTTTTTGCTAACTCTCTAAGAAATAAAAACGGGCAGTCTATAGAAGAACATATGCAAGATACTGCTGAGCTATTTGAAACTTTTTCAAAAGTTGCCTCAGAAAATGAATACGCTTGGTTCCCAACTCACAGATCAGCTGCAGAAATAGCTGAAGTAAAACCTGAGAATAGAATGATAGGGCTTCCATACACCAAATATATGAATTCGATAATGAGAGTAAATCAAGCTTGCGCCATGGTGATGATGTCTGCTAAAAAAGCTAGAGCACTTGGCATTCCAGAATCTAAGTGGATATTCATGTATTCTGGATCTTGTGTAAATGATATCTGGAATGTTTCAGATAGAATTAATTATCACTCATCTCCAGCAATAAAAGGCTGCACTGATGGTGTTCTTGATTTAGCAAATATATCGATCGATCAAATAGATTTTTTAGATTTATATTCTTGTTTCCCTTCAGCTGTCCAAATTGCCATGAAAGAGCTTTCTTTAAAGAAAGATGATCCTAGAGGTCTTACAGTTACTGGTGGCCTCCCCTATTTTGGCGGACCAGGAAATGCTTACGTAATGAATTCAATAGCAACTATGATGAACAAATTAAGAATTGAGCCTGGTAAATTTGGTTTGGCAACTGCAAATGGATGGTACATAACAAAACATGGTGCTGGAATTTTCTCTTCTAAACCTTTTGAAGGGGAATGGAATCAAGTTGCTGATACTTCTTATCTACAAAAGACAATAGATGAAGAAAAAAAACCACAATTTACAGAGAATCCAGAAGGAGATTGTTCAATAGAAACCTATACGATAGTCCATTCTCGAAGCGGACCAGAGAAAGGGATTGTAATAGGCAGATTACCAAATGGTACGAGGTTCTTAGCAAATACCGAAAGAGATTCAAATATCTTAAAATATATGTCCAAAGAAGAAATGTTAAATGCCTCAGGAACAGTTTCAAACGATGGAAAAAGAAACATTTTTAAACCAAATTAATAAGGAGAATTAAATGAAAGAAATAAATGTTGCAGTTACCGGAGGTGCTGGTCAGATAGCCTACTCTCTTTTGCCTAGATTGGTGAGCGGAGAAACATTTGGTTCTGATACTAAAGTAAATTTAAGATTAATTGAAATACCTCAAGTTGTAGACAAGCTTCAAGGAACTATTATGGAGTTAATTGACTGTGGTTTTGAACAGACTGGTGAGCTCACAGCCACATCTGATATTAGAGAAGGTGTTAAAGATGCTGATTGGATTTTATTAGTTGGCAGTATTCCAAGAGGTATTGTCATTGATGGAAAGAAAATTGAAGAACGAAGTGATCTTCTTAAAATAAATGGCGGTATTTTTACAGACCAAGGAGCTGCTATTGGAGAATTATCTAAACCTGATGCAAAAATACTAGTTGTTGGTAATCCTGCTAATACTAATGCATTAATAGGGATGAATTCTGCCAACAATGATGGTCAACAATGGTTTGCTATGACTGCTTTAGATGCAAATAGAGCCAAAGCTCAATTAGCTGAAAAAGCTAAAGTAGAAATTTCTTCGTTAAAAAATATGATCATCTGGGGTAATCATAGCCCCACCATGTATCCTGATCCATACAACGCAACTATAGACGGGAATAGTGCGGCTGAAGTTATCAATGATATTAATTGGCTTGAAGATGATTATTTACCGCTGGTTCAGCAAAGAGGTAAGGCTGTTATAGATGCTAGAGGTGCGTCTTCAGCTGCCTCTGCTGCAAATGCGGCCATAGATACTGTTAAATCAGTAATTAACCCCACACAAGAAGGAGACTGTTTTAGTGCTGCCGTGGCGAGTGATGGCAGTTATGGAGTTCCAGAAGGGCTGATCTTTGGCTTTCCGCTTAGAACTAACCCAGCTGGAGAAGTAGAGATAGTTCAAGGAATTGAAATTAATGACTTTGCTAAGTCAAAAATTCAAATAACTACAGAAGAATTAGAATCAGAAAGAGAAGCTGTAGCCGATCTTATCAGTTAATTTTTAGGTTTCATTTGAGGAAACAAGAGTACATCTCTAATAGATTGTGCTCCTGTTAGAAGCATTACCAACCTATCTATCCCTATACCTACACCGGCACAAGGCGGTAAACCATATTCCAAAGCCTCAACATAATCAGCATCAAATTCCATTGCCTCTTCATCACCTGCAGATTTTTGAGCGACTTGCTCTTTAAAACGCTCTGCTTGGTCGTCGGGGTCATTCAACTCAGAGAATCCATTTGCAATTTCTTTACCTCCGATAAATAGTTCAAACCTGTCAACAACCATGGGGTTGTCGTCAGAAGATCTAGACAAGGGAGAAACATCTTTGGGGTAACCGGTAATGAATGTAGGATTGAGTAACTCTGCTTCAACAAGCTCTTCAAAAAGTTCAAATAATATTTTTCCATCAGAAAAGCTCTCAACATCTTCAATCTTATTCTTCTTACCGATTTCAATAAGAAAATCTCGGTTATCTAAGGACTCAGGAGAAACATCGAGCTTCTGAGCAACCGAATCTTTCAGGCTAATTCTATCGAACGGTTTAGAAAAATCATAACTTATATCATCTTGATCTAATTTTGTAGATCCCAATACATGTTCTGTAATTGAGATAAATAATTTTTCTATAAAAGCCATCTGATCATTGAAATCTGCATAAGCTGAATAGTACTCTAACATTGTAAATTCAGGATTATGCTTAGTAGAAAGACCTTCATTTCTAAAATTTCTGTTTATTTCAAATACCCTCTCCATTCCCCCTACCACAAGTCTTTTTAGGTAAAGCTCAGGGGCGATTCTTAGATAAAGATCCATATCTAAGGCATTGTGATGTGTCGTAAAAGGCTTAGCGGCAGCACCTCCCAAAATAGAATGCATCATAGGAGTTTCTACTTCTAAATATTCATGACTAATAAAGAAGTCTCTTATAGAGCTTATAATCTGACTTCTTTTTTTGAATACTTCTAAACTATCTGGGTTAGTGATTAAATCTAAGTATCTCTTTCTATACCTTTGCTCAGTATCAACTAGACCCGAGTGCTTCTCAGGGAGAGGTCTTAGGGATTTGGTGAGCATTTCTATTGAATCTGCATGAACAGTGAGCTCTCCAGTTTTGGTAAGAAATAATTTCCCTTTAATTCCTACAATATCCCCTAAATCCCACGTCTTAAATTCATCA
>CAYVAL010000017.1:0-9666 GCA_964449395.1 uncultured Gammaproteobacteria bacterium
ATAAGAAAGTAACCTGCAAAATCAAGCTTGCAAATCATATCTAACTCATAATTCAATCTTTCTGTATAAAAAGATTCTTCTATTGAATAGGAATTTACAGATGCCTTTATATCTTTTATCCGATTGAGCAGTCCATCTAACGAAATTTTCCTGAGAAAATCCTCTCTAGAATATTCATCTGGCACCTCAAAATCAGGTAAATAGAATTTTCCCAACTCCAAGTCAATATTACATCTTTCGGCAATCTTAACCGTATTAATAAGTGCCTCTGGAATATCTGAAAATAATTCAACCATTTCTGCTTTGCTTCTGAAGAATTGCTCTTCAGTATAATTTTTAGGTCTTCTGGGATCGTCTAGTATGTGACCACTTTGTATACATACCCGCGCCTCGTGGGCTTCAAAATCTGAAGGAGAAACATCAGGATTTGCTGCATCTAAAAAACGAACATTATTGGTTGCCACTACTGGTATTTCTTTTTTTGAAGCTAAGCGAAGTGCTGATTTGTTATATTCTTCTTCATTTGCTTTTCCTGTTCGTTGTATTTCGATAAAGAAATTATCTTTAAAGATCTTCTTAAAAAAGTCTATTCTTGTTTCAGATAGCTTTTCATTGCCCGCTAAAAGCGAGTTACCTATATGCCCATCCATTCCTCCAGACAAAGCTATAATCCCTTCAGAAAATTCTTCTAACCAACTAAAAAAGACTGTAGGCTCTCCATTGATTTGGCCTTCAACATAAGCTTTAGAGACTAACTTAGTTAAATTGATATATCCTTGCTTATTGGCTGCTAACAAGACAAGAGGAGCTGCAATTGAGTCTTTATCCTTGGCTACGTTTATTTCTGAGCCCACTATAGGCTTGATACCTTTTTTTCTAGCAGATCTATAGAATTCAATTAATCCAAAAAGATTAGTAAGGTCAGTTAGAGCAACCGAGTGGTATCCTAGGTTAACGGAATGATCAATTAATTCTTCTATTCTAATAATTCCATCCACTAATGAGTATTCAGAATGCACATGAAGGTGAACGAAATCTAATGTTTCAATTTGATTCATATATATTCTTTACTGGCTTAAAACTTAGTCTATGTTCTTTAGTTACTCCATATGATTTTAATGCTTCTAGATGTAACTTTGTAGGGTAACCTTTATGTAATTTAAACCCATAATTTGGGTAAAACTTATCAATATCCTTCATATAATTATCCCTGTGAACCTTTGCAAGAATTGAAGCAGCCATGATACATCTTTCGCTTTGATCACCTTTTATAATAGTCTTTGCTTGTATATCTAAATCTGGGGCATTATTACCATCAATTAAGACTAATTCTGGTACTATTTTTAATCCTGCAACTGCTCTTTTCATTGCAAGTAAAGAAGCCTGTAAGATGTTAATAGAGTCTATTTCCGTTTGAGAACTGATACCTATAGACCAAGAAATAGAATGATATTTTATTGTATTAACTAGATTTTCTCGTTTAGCAGGAGAAAGCTTTTTAGAGTCATTTAACTCTTCTATTTTTTCATCAGATTTTAAAATTACAGCGGCAGCAACAACTGGCCCTGCCAAGGGGCCTCTGCCTACTTCATCAACACCAGCTGTTAGCAATTTAATAAATGTAATATTTCAGAAGAGGCCTTACTTGCACCGCCTGCCATTAAGCTCTTTTTAAGTTTATTAAAATCATCTGAGTAATAGTCTAAGCCTTTCCGATCTAACGAATTCAAGGCATCTTTGATATTCTCTACAGTAAGCTCTTCTTGCAATAATTCAGGTAAGAGCTCTTTTCCAGAAATTAAGTTTGGCAGAGAAAAGTTTTCAATGGTTAATAACGGTTTTATTAATTTATAGGAAAGCCAGTTGGTTCTATAAAGGGTTACACAAGGTGTATAGGACAAAACTGATTCTAGAGTTGCGGTACCAGAAGTGATAATTGCTAATTTAGACTTCCTTAATATTTCCTGAGAATCTCCATAACTAATTGTTATTAAATCATTCATATCTTCTGTGAAAAGGCTTAAGTGATTTTTTGAAGCTAAAGGCATAAAAAAAGTAAATGCAGGATTATCTTTTTTTAACTCTCGGGCAGTTTTTACCATCAGATTTCCTATGAAAGCTATTTCTGACTTCCTGCTTCCAGGCAATAGAGCAATACGATTTTCTTTCTTATTTTTTATATCTGTCTCAGTGAGGTCTATTTTGTATGAAAGAGGATGTCCCACATAAGAGACATTGATAGACGAACTTAGATAAGATTCCTCTTCAAAAGGAAATAAAGTGAGAACCGAGTCTATAAACTCTTCCATAGACTTTATACGGCCTTTTCTCCAGGCCCAGACAGATGGACTTACATATTGTACCGTCTTAATTTCAATTGTTTTCTTTAAGAACTTAGCTATAGGAAGATTGAAGTCAGGCGAATCAATTCCAACAAAAATATCTGGTTTTTCTTTTGCAAGGAAAGTTTTTAATTCTTTTCTTAGCCTTAAAAGTGTTTTTAATTTTAATAAAGGCTCAATAATCCCCATTACTGAGATTTCATTCATTTCAAACAAAGACTTTAGGCCTTGTTTGGCCATCTGTTCTCCTCCAATGCCTATGAAATCTATGTGAGGATTATGTTCCTTAAGAGCTGCCATTAGAGGGCCCCCAAGTTCGTCTCCAGATTTTTCTCCAGCAACTAAAGCAATTTTAAGATTTCTATTGAGGACTGTTTCAGTCATTAACGAGATATGCCTCTCGTGGACTCTTCAATTGAGGTTAAAAAAATATTAACTTCTTTAAATTCTTTTCGTAAATCACTTGTCTCTTTAAGGGCTTCATCGACAGTCAGTTTTTTTCTGTATATTGTTCTATAAGCAGATCTTAAAGCCTCTATACTTTCCTTCGAATATCCTGCTCTTTTAATACCTGTAACATTAATACCAAATGGCTTAGCTGGATTTCCCCTTACTTTGACATAGGCAGGTACATCTTTATTTACAGAGCTGCCCATTGCACAAAAACTATAACTACCTATTGCACAATATTGATGAACTATCGCATAGCCACCTAAAATTGCTCCATCGCCTACATGCACGGAACCCGCCAAAGCAGCCTGGTTAGTTAAAACAATATCATTTCCCAAAACGCAGTCATGGGCTATATGAGAATAAGCCATTATCAAATTTCTATTTCCAATTAAAGTCTCACCCTTATCTTGTATTGTGCCTCTATGAATCGTTACACCCTCTCTAATTATATTGTCATCACCGATGACTAGTGTTGTAGGTTCATTATTATATTTTTTATCAGGGCTACCATCTCCAACTGTTGAGAATTGGAATATATGATTTCTTTTACCAATTTTTGTTGGCCCTTTAAGAATTACATGAGATTCAATTTTAGTTTCAGCATCTATCTCAACTCCTGGTCCGATAAGACAAAAAGGTCCAATCTCTACTGATTCATGAATTAGAGCTGAGGGGTCAATAATTGAAGAGGAATGTTGCATGTTTTATTTTGGCCTATCAGCACAAAGTATAGTAGCTTTAGCGACCAAATCGTCTTCAACAACAGCAGAACATTTAAACTTCCAAATACCTTTCTTGTTAGTAAGCACCTCAGAATACAAATCTAATCTATCTCCAGGTATAGCAGGTCTTTTAAATCTAAGATCATCCGCTCCAACAAAATAATAGATAGAGCCGTCTTCAGGTTTCTTGTCCATAGTTTTAAAACCTAAAATTCCTGAAGCTTGTGCCATAGCTTCAACTATCAATACCCCAGGCATAACTTGTTTTCCAGGAAAATGACCCATAAAGAAAGGTTCGTTAGTCGTAATATTCTTATAAGCTTGTATCGACTCTCCCAAAACTATCTCTGTTACTCGATCAACCAGTAGCATAGGGTACCTATGGGGTAAGAATTCTTGTATCTCTTCTATATTTATATCGACTTTCATATTCCTTATTTTTTCACTAATTCGTGTAATTTTTTAAAAGTAACAGCATTCTTTTTCCATACAGAGTTTTTCATAAAAGGTGTCCCAGATGAATAAATACCACTTTCTTTAATAGATTTCGTGACAAGTGATTTTGCAGTTATGTGAACTTCATCTGCTATTTTTACATTATCCACAATTGCACTGCATCCAGCCATAGTACAATTCTTTCCAACAATTGTGCTACCTGCTATGGCGCTATTAGCAGCTATGGCCGTACCAGAACCCACTTGTACATTGTGAGCAATATGCACTTGATTATCTATTTTTACGTTATCTCCAATAATGGTATTGCCTACTGAACCTCTATCAATAGTTGTGTTTGATCCCAATTCAACTTCTTCACCAAGAATCACTTTTCCTAAATGTTCAATTTTTTTCCATTTATTATTTTCTTTAGCGAATCCTAATCCGTCAGAGCCTATAACAACACCAGCATGAACAATTGAATTAGACCCAATCTCCACTTGATCATAAATAGAAACATTTGAATACACGACTGTTCCTTTACCTATCCTAGAGCCTTTTCCTATAAAAACACCAGGCATTAAAATGACTTCATCTTCTATGATTACATCATCACAGATAGTTACAAAGCTTGATATTGTTGCTTTTGAAGAAACAACAGAAGAAGAACTTACAGACGCTAGTTTTGAGATACCTGTTTCAATAGAAGCTTTGTCTTTAAATAAAGCAGAGCATTTTGCATATAAGAGATAAGGGTCCTCTCCAATCAACTTATTACCATTAAAATTTTCTGCTACTTGCTTATTGCAAATAACAGCTCCTGCCTCAGTAGTTTCTAATTGAGGAATAAAAGAATCACGAGATATGAAAGATATATCTTTACTGCCAGATGATTGAAGAGAAGATAACCCTAGAATCTCATAATCAGGATCACCTTCAAGCTCAGCTCCAATTAATTCCGCAAGTTGGGAAAGCTTGAAACTCTTTAGAGGAGACACAAAGAACTAATCTTCTTTTTCATTCATAGCATCGATAACTTCTTGAGTAATATCGTAGCTTTGATCTGCATGAAGAAGAGTCCCCTGTTGAGCACCGGCATTAATTAACAATGTTATTCCTTTAGCTCTTATGAGTTCAGTAACTATAACTTGAAATTTTTCTGCTTGTTCTTGCGAGATTAATTGCAAAGTTTGATTTCTAAATTGGTTTGTTTTTTCTCTTAAAAAATTGATATCTTGCTGAAGAGATTGGAATTTTTGTGCTGCATCCTGTTTCTCCTCATCAGACATAGTAGGTCCATCTTTTTGGGTTTTTTCTTGAATCTCCCTGGCATCATTAGCTTTTGCTTGCAGCTCTTCTACTACTTCTTTCCATTCTTCAGAGTTTTCTAACTCCTCTAGCTCCTTTTTAGCTACATTTGTGCTGAATAAAGCTGCCTGAGGATCAAGAGTAGCTATATTCAGATCAGCTGAATAAATACCCAAAGAAACAATAGTTGCGGTAATTGTTAAAAAGATTGTTTTTAAAAGTTTCATAGTTTTTCCCATTAAGTATCTGACGTTGAATTCTACAGTTTTGTTACTAGATTTAGTAGTTTAAAATAATTTAAAATTGAGTTCCTATTTCAAATTGAAAATTTTCCGTCTCATCAAAAGGTCCTTCATTTGAAGGTGCGGCAATAGCAAGAGACATTGGGCCAAGCTGTGTAATCCATGTAACACCTACTCCATAAGAGTATCTTAATTCGCCAAAATCCAATTCACTGCAATTTGCATTTGTAAATTCTGATCCACAGTCTTTTGAAAATACATTTCCTATATCAACAAAGAAAGAACTTCGCATTGAGCGCTGGTCTTCTATAAAAGGAAGTTTAAAAATGAAATCGAACCCTCCCTCAACTAAATAAGCTCCTCCTATAGACCTATCATCTCTATAAGAGTTGTACGGATTCATGATAGGGTTGCCATCCTGTCCCAGTATAGGGTTTCCTTCATTATCCAGATAATATTGTGATGGAACTGCTCTAGGACCTAAAGTATTTTGTTTGAAACCTCTTACAGAACTAATTCCACCCGAATAATAATGCTCAAAGAAAGGTGCTACTTGAGTATCTCCGTACGGCTCAAGTAAACCAATTTCCCCTCTAAATCCTAGGACAAAACGCCCTCCTGAGATAGGTTTGAAGTACTTGTGACGATACGTTGCTTTTGTATATGTTAGGGAGCTGCCAGGTACTGCGACTTGAACCGCAAGGGATTGAGATTGTCCAGCGGTAGGGAACAACCCTCTATTAAGAGTTATTTTAGACCAGATAAACTGTGTCTTGTAGACTTCGAATTTAGTCCCTTCAGATTGAGTGAATGCTAATATCTGAGAAGCAGGTGTAGAGCCTGTATCTATGCTTGTATTGTCATAGTTTAAATTAATCCCGATTCTTTCTATATCACTTATCGGCAAACCAAACTGTATTCCCGCTCCAAAAGAATCCGATGTATAGCTTGCTATATTGAACTGACCATAGTCTGACTCTCTAAAGTAAGCATTGTAACCTCTGCTAACACCATCAATATTATAATATGGCTCGCCATAGCTAAAAGAATAACTTCTTTGCCATGTACTGTCATTTATTCCTATACCAATTGCTCTACCAGTACCAAATGCATTGTTTTCATTGTAGTTTAATCCAAGAACTAGACCATAAGCTCCGTAACCTAAACTTCCGCCTATTGATCCAGAGAATTCTTCTTCAACAGTAAACTCAACATCTATTTGATCATTAACCCCAGGTACTGGGATGGTTTCAGATTCAACCTCTTTGAAGAAACCCAACCTTTCAAGGCGTAGTTTAGAGTTCTCAATTAGATTATTTGAAGCCCAAGAACCTTCCATTTGCCTCATCTCTCTTCTCAAAACAACATCATGTGTCCTTTTATTACCTTTAAAGACTATTCTCCTTACGTAAGTTCTCTGTTGAGGATCCACATAAAAGGTTAGATCAACTTCACCTGAACTCTCATTGATATCTGGGACACCTCTAACTTCAGCAAAACTATATCCTTCGTTACCTAGAATATTCTTAAAAAGCTCTTCTGTTTCAGTAATTAAAAATTGATTAAATTTTTCTCCAGTCTGAATCAAAACGAGAGACTTAAGTATTTCTTCATCAACCGGTAAATCTCCTACAATCTTTACGTCATTAATTTTAAAAGTTTCCCCTTCTGAAACATTTAAGGTCACAAATACAGATGATTTATCAGAAGAAATACTTACCTGAGAACTAATCAACTTAAATTCAACATAACCTTTGTTCTTATAAAAGGATTCAAGGGATTCAATATCCCCTTTAAGTTTTTCTCTTGAATAACGATTGTCATTAGTAAAGAAAGAAAACCATCCTCCAGTTTTTAGTTCAAAATCTTTGAGAATATCTTCATCAAGAAATGTATTATTCCCAATAATATTAATATTTTCTATCTGAGCAACTTCTCCTTCATCTATCTCTATATCGAGTGAAACCCTATTCCTAGGTTCGTCCTTGGAAGTTACATCTACTTTAGCTCCGTATCTCCCTTGAGAGACATACTGTCTTTGTATTTCAAGGGCCAAACTATTTACAACAGATCTTTTGAAAACTTGACCCTGAGATAATCCAGCATCATTTAAACCACGCATCAGATCTTCAGTTTTTAAAGCTTTATTGCCATCAAGCTCTATAGAAGCTATCGAAGGTCTTTCTACTAAACTAATTATTAATGTATTCGCTTCTCTTCCTAATTGAATGTCATCAAATTGACCTGTTTTAAAAATCTCTTTAACTGTTGTCTGTAAATCATAAAGATTTACAGTATCCCCAACTGCAATTGGCATGACATTGAATACGCTACCCGCAGAAACTCTTTGCAGTCCGCTCAGTCTTATATCATTTACAACCCAGTCTTCCTCAGAACTAAAAATATTAGAAACAAAAATAAGAGAAGATAATGTCAATGCAGTAAAAAATATCTTCATGTAACTCTTTATCATTAAATTAACCTCGCTATGTCATTAGCAAAAGCAAAAACCATTAAACTTACAACCAATACGACCCCTATTCTAAGAGAATACTCAAGAGTCATTTCAGAAACTGGAGATCCTTTTATTTTTTCAATAGCTATCATCAATAATTGGCCGCCGTCTAATATCGGAACGGGTAAGAGATTCAATAAACCAAGGTTTATACTGAGTAATGCTATCATAGATAAGAAAGTAACATACCCCGCTTTTGCAGCTGACCCAGCCAATACAGATATCTGAATGGGACCGCCTAAATTATCTGCCGAAATCGAACCACTTATCATCTTGCCGATGGAAGAAATAATCAGAGCAGTGTATTTATATGTATCTGTTATCCCTACCAGAGTAGCTCCGAATAGATTCTCTTTTTTCTGAATAGTGTACTCTGCGGGCCATTGCATTAAATTATTTGAGGCTAGGATTCCTATTCTGCCTTTCTGTATTCCCTGCTCATTGAGATAGGCCGAGGTTTCCAGCATAAGAGATAGTCTTTCTTGCCCTCTGAGAATACCTACTTCTATCAGCTGATTTGGTAATTCAGCAAGCATGCCTGAAAGGTCTTGCCAAGAATTGATCTCTGCTCCGTTAATAGATTCTATGAGATCACCCTCGGCTATTCCGTATCTTAGTGCAGGCCCATCGTCTTGAAGACTTCCAACTATAGGGGGTATGAAGGGCTGTATGCCCAATACCAAATTAGGTGCCTTTTGCCCTTCTTCAGCAAGCCAGTTATTAATAGATAGAAATTTTTTATATTCTATTCCATTACTAGAGTAAATTACTTCTATTGAGCCAGTGTCACCTATTCTCTTAGATAAAATGAGGTTTATATCGTTAAAACCTTTAACATCTTGTTTGTCTATTTTAAGTATTTTATCTTTTATTTTTATGCCATTTTCTTCTGCAAGACTATCTGGCAATACTTCTCCTACATAAGATGACAGTTGAGTAGTCCCTATTACAGCCAAGATGAAATAAATAAGTATAGCTAGAATGAAATTTGCCATGGGTCCAGCTGCTGTTACCGCCGCCCTCTCTCCAGCTGATGCTTCTAGATAAGATTTCTTATCTTGTAATATTTCTCCTGCCTCTTGATTAGAAGTAGTATTTTCTCCTAACATTTGAACGTACCCTCCAAGAGGTAATACTCCAAAAGAATAAGAGCAATTCTTTTTATCTTTAATTGAAAATAGCTCTTTTCCAAAACCAATCTTAAACTTTAGAACATGAATACCAAAATATCTTGCCGTGAGAAAATGGCCTAGCTCATGAATACCTACGATCACACTAATTAATAGTATGAAAGAAAATATAGTTTGTAATAAGTCCATCTAATTTAATGCAATTATTGAGTTAGTCTCTTGTCTAGATTGTTTGTCAACTTCAAAAAACTCCTCAACTTCTTGGACATTTGTTATGTACGAATTATCCAGAACTTTAGAAATAATTTTGTGTATATCTAAATAAGTTATTTTACCCTTTAAAAATGCATCAACACACTCTTCGTTTGCTGCATTTAAAATTGTAAAGCTTGTTCCTCCTGCATTTAAACAGTCTTTTGCCAATAAAAGGGCTGGAAATTTTTGAAAATCTGGTTCCTGAAAAGAAAGAGTCTTAATCTTATCAAGGCTCAGCTTTTCAGCACCTGAAGGTATTTTTTT
>CAYVAL010000018.1:0-9258 GCA_964449395.1 uncultured Gammaproteobacteria bacterium
ATTGGTGTCTTTAGTCTCTACGCGGCAATAGAAAAAACGAATAAAGTACTGTCTCTTGAACCCTCGGCTGAATCATATGCCACCCTAAACGCCAATATTAGACTTAATGGATTAGACGAATACATTCAAGCTCTTTGTTTTGCCGGTAGTAAAGAAACAAACTTACTAGACCTATTCATGAAAGATACAGCCTCAGGAGCATCTCATAACAGCATCGGATCAAGCACTAATCAATTTGGTAAATTTGATGTAAATGGATTTCAGTCAGTAATAGCAATTAAGCTAGATGATCTAGATGAAATTAAAGGAGTTTCATCGCCAAATCATATAAAGTTGGATGTTGATGGAAAAGAGCTTGAAATACTCCAAGGGGCCATAAAAACACTTTCACAGGTTGACAGTATTCTTATTGAAATTGAAGGCATTAACCTCAATGAAAATTTAGATAGTATTGAAGAAATTATTTCTAATGCTGGGCTAGAAGAAGATATCAACTGGAGAAATAAAGGGTCGGGAAGGAATAGGCTCTATTGGAGAAATAAAACTAAATGAGTGAAGATAAAGATCCAATAATCCTAGTAGACGGCTCTTCATATTTATATAGGGCTTATCACGCACTACCTCCTCTAACGACAAGCAAAAATCAACCTACAGGGGCTATTAAAGGTGTTGTGAGTATGATTAAAAAAATCCTTATAGACCATCCAGACAGTCCTTTGGCGGTTGTTTTTGATGCAAAAGGAAAAACTTTCAGACATGACATGTATTCCGAATACAAAGCTAATAGACCCCCCATGCCAGAAGATTT
The DNA here is from genome assembly GCA_964449395.1 of uncultured Gammaproteobacteria bacterium. Lineage (GTDB taxonomy): Bacteria > Pseudomonadota > Gammaproteobacteria > Magnimaribacterales > Magnimaribacteraceae > Magnimaribacter. The sequence continues at coordinate 809 of CAYVAL010000018.1, forward strand.
AGTACAACAAATTGACCCAATCCATCGAATCATTTCTTTAATGGGCATCAAACTAATAATGATTTCAGGTGTAGAGGCTGATGATGTAATAGGCACATTAGCTGAGCAGGCAAGACAAAAAAAATTAAATACTGTAATTTCTACCGGTGATAAAGATATGACGCAGCTTGTCTGTGAAAATGTAAGTGTTGTAAATACAATGTCAGGAGAGCTGCTGGATGAAGGCGGTGTGCTTAAAAAGTTTGGGGTGGGACCAGAGCTCATAACTGATTATTTGGCTCTTATAGGTGACAAATCAGATAATGTGCCAGGAGTTGATAAGGTAGGACCTAAAACAGCTGTTAAATGGCTTAATGAATACCAAAATATTGAAGGTATAAAAAATAATGCAGAATCTATAGGGGGCAAAGTAGGAGAAAATCTTAGAGCCTCTTTAGAGACATTGGACCTAGCGCATGAATTAGTAAAAATAAAAGTGGATGTTCCGCTAGAAGTTGGAATAGAAGACCTCTCAGTTACCGAACCCAATTCCGAAGAGCTCTCTAAACTTTATGAAGAACTAGAATTTAATTCTTGGCTACAAGAAGCTCCTAAGAAGAGTACTGCAAGACCTGAAATGAACTCTTCTTATGTTTGTATTTCGTCCAAAGAAAATCTGAAGCAAGTTATTAAAGATGCTTCTAAATCTAAAGTGATTGCATTAGACACTGAAACAACAGGACTTGATTACATGGATGCTGATTTGGTGGGTATTTCTTTAAGTTTTAAGGCAGGCGAGGCATTCTATATACCTCTTCAACATCAGGATGATTCAATAAAGCAACTAGATCTTGATGTTGTTCTTAAAGAGCTTAAACCGCTTCTAGAAGACTCAACGAATAAGATCATCGGACAAAATATAAAGTTTGATAGGAATGTCTTGGCGAAGTATGGAGTAAACATCTCTTCAATAAAGAACGATACGATGATGATGAGTTATGTGCTAGATGCCTCTGCAACGAGACATAACTTAGATGCTCTATCTTCCTACTATTTAAATTATAAGACTTCAACTTTTGAAGAAGTAGCAGGTAAAGGTGTAAAACAAGTTACCTTTGATCAAGTGCCAATTGAAGCAGCAACAAATTATGCAGCTGAAGATGCAGACATAACATTAAGGCTCTACGAAGAGCTATATCCTAAATTAGAAAATGAAAAATCATTAAAAAAGCTAAATGAAGAAATAGAGATACCACTAATAGAAGTTCTTTCTGATATGGAACAAAACGGTGCTATTTTAAATTCAAAAATACTGAATTCTCAATCTAAGGACTTAACAAATAGAATTAAAAAATTAGAAAAAAAAGCTTACGATATTGCTGGAGAAGAATTCAATTTAGGTTCGACTAAACAATTAAGAGAAATATTTTTTGAAAAACTTAATTATAGGATTATCAAAAAAACACCCGGTGGCCAGCCTTCGACCGATGAAAAAGTTCTGGCTGAGCTCGCAGAGGAATATGAATTGCCAAAAGTTCTTCTGGAACACAGAACATTAAGCAAACTTAAATCTACTTATACGGACAAACTTCCTGATCAGATTTCTCCTTCAACTGGTAAAGTCCATACTTCTTTTCATCAAGCAGTTACTACTACTGGCAGGCTATCTTCGTCAGATCCAAACTTGCAAAATATTCCAATCCGGACTGAAGATGGAAGAAGAATTAGACAGGCATTTGAACCGTCGGTAGATCATAATTTTATTTCAGCTGACTATTCTCAGATAGAACTTCGTGTAATGGCACATATGTCAAAGGATTCGGGCCTTTTAACAGCGTTTCAAGAAGGTGAAGACGTCCACAGTAAAACCGCAAGTGAGGTATTTGCTGTTGAATTAGAGGAAGTTACAGCTGATATGAGAAGAAATGCTAAGGCTATTAATTTTGGATTAATATATGGGATTTCTGCTTTTGGTCTGGGAAAGCAACTCGGAATTTCCAGAAATTTAGCTGCAGAATACATGGCCATGTACTTTGAGAAATATCCAGGTGTAAAGGAATATATGGAGTCTACTAAAGAGCTGGCTAGTCAAAATGGGTATGTAGAAACTTTATTTGGAAGAAGACTTTATCTTAGAGATATTAATGCCAGTAATGCTATGAGAAGACAGGCTTCTGAAAGAGCCGCTATCAATGCACCGGTTCAAGGCACTGCTGCAGACATCATGAAAGTTGCCATGATAAAAATGCATAAATCGATCAAAAAAGAAGGTGTTGAAGCTAAGCTAATACTCCAGGTTCATGATGAACTGATATTAGATACTCCAAAAAAGGAAATTGACACTGTTGTAGGTCTCGTCACCGACTCTATGATGGGTGCTGCAAATTTAGATGTTCCTTTAGAGATAGATATTGGAATCGGAGATAATTGGGATCAAGCGCACTGATGAACTTAATAATTAAAAATCCCAGAAGAACTTTCTCAATATTTTTAATGGGATCAATAAGCATGATTGGTGTAGCTCTTTTTATGGAGCATTTTCTTCAATTAAAGCCCTGTATCCTTTGCTATATGCAAAGAGGTGCTGTAATACTCTTTGGAATACTTGCAGGCCTGGGATTTATACTCAATCCCAAGAAACTACACATCTATAAGCTTTTTATCTACTCAATATTTTTGTCAGCCCTAGCGGGAGCACTACTTTCTATCAGACAACTATATTTACAGAGCTTGCCAGCTGATTTGGTGCCTAGTTGCGCCCCAGATATGGATTACCTTTTTTCAACCCTGCCGTTCTTGGAGGTTTTGATTCTGGCTTTCACTGGTGATGGTAATTGTGCTGAAGTTTTATGGACCTTTATAGGCATTAGTATTCCGGGTTGGGTACTAATTGCACTAAGTATTTTGATGGTTTACTGCTTTATGGTTTTGAAGAATGCAAATGAAATTCATTCTCATAAATAAAATTAAATCTATATAATACTCGGCAGTTTAAAAAGGATTCTTGAATGCCATCTATTTACGAAAATTTATCAGTTGAAGAGTTAATTAACGCAGCCTTAGAAAGAAATGAAGGTGAGATAGCCTCTAATGGTGCCTTGTTGGTTAAAACAGGCAAGAGAACGGGAAGAAGTCCATTAGATCGATTTATAGTGGAAGATGAGTCAACGCAAAACTCAGTTGACTGGGGAGATGTAAATAAACCTTTTGATAGTGAAGCGTTCATTAACCTTTTGGGAAAAGTAGAAGGTTACTTGAATGAAAGGGATACCTTTGTTTCATCTCTTCATGTAGGCGAACATTCTGACTACTATGTTCCAGTTAAAATCAGAACCGAGTGGGCTTGGCATAATCTCTTTGGCAAGCAAATGTTTATAAGACCCAATAAATTTAATCCTAATAACAAAGACAGTTGGGAAATAATGAGTGCACCTCAATTTGTTTGCGACCCTCAAATAGACCAAACAAATAGTGATGGTGTTGTGCTTCTAGATTTTACTAGAAAAAAAGTTCTTCTAGCAGGAATGCCCTATGCGGGAGAGATGAAGAAGTCTATGTTTGCTGTGCAAAATTTCTTGTTACCTGAAAAAGATGTATTACCTATGCATTGTGCTTCTAATGTGGGATCAAATGGAGAGGTGTGTTTGTTTTTTGGGCTTTCAGGAACTGGAAAAACAACTTTGTCTGCGGATCCAGAAAGAGACCTTATTGGTGATGATGAGCATGGTTGGGGTCCAGGAACAGTTTTCAACTTTGAAGGTGGATGTTACGCAAAATGCATTGATCTGACTCAGAAAAATGAACCTGTTATTTGGGATGCTATCAGAAGGGGAAGCGTAATGGAAAACGTAGTGATAGATTCTGAGACCAAGAATCCAGATTATTCAGATGCTGCGTTAACAGAAAATACACGCGTTGTTTATCCTAGAGAACATATAGAAAAAAGAGCTGATGAGAATGCAGGCGGAGAACCAAATGCAGTTATATTTCTTACGTGTGACCTATCGGGAGTAATCCCTCCTGTCTCGATCCTAAGCAAAGAAGCAGCTGCGTATCATTTTTTAAGTGGCTATACAGCGGCAATTGGTTCAACTGAGGTGGGTTCAACTGAAGCATTTAAGACTACTTTTTCTACTTGCTATGGAGCTCCTTTCTTTCCAAGAGCGGCTGGCGTTTACGCTGATTTGCTCATGAAAAGAATAGAAGAATTCGATAGTAAAGTTTATCTCGTAAATACTGGATGGACTGGAGGTCCTTACGGAGTAGGAGAAAGATTTAATATTCCAGTTACTAGATCAATTATCTCCGCTATACAATCGGGTGCATTAGTAGGAACAGAAACTGAAACTATTGAAGGTATGAATCTAAACGTTCCTTTGAATGTTGAAGGTGTTGATAGCAAATTACTAAACCCAGTTAAAAATTGGGCAGACCCCTCTGCCTATGCTGAGTATGAAGATAAACTGGTCAGCCAATTTAAAGACAACTTTAAAAAATTTGATGTAGCCGAATCTATAGTCGAGGCCGGACCAAGGTAAGTGCAATGGTCAGATTTTCTTTAGATGAAATAAAGAAATCAAATGCAGCATCAGAACTTAATTTCATCAACAGAGGGATTGAGAAAGAGAGCTTAAGAATAGATTCTGCTGGAAAAATATCTCAAACAAGTCATCCTGAGGGCTTGGGATCAGCTCTTACAAATCCATACATAACTACAGATTTTTCAGAAGCCTTACTAGAGCTTGTTACACCCACATTCACTAGCGCTTCCGAATGTCTAGAATTTTTAAAAAATCTTCATGTTTTCGTAAATCAAAATTTAGAGAAAGAGTCTCTGTGGCCTTTAAGCATGCCCTGTTCTATAGAGTCTGAAGAAGAAATACCAATTGGGAACTATGGAACCTCCAATCAAGGCATGATGAAAACTATTTATAGAAGAGGTCTCTCTAACCGATATGGAAGTATGATGCAGGCAATTGCCGGAATACACTATAACTTCTCTTTTTCAGATAAATTTTTAAAAACTCTTGCGGATATCAGTGCAAAAGAAATAAAGGAATTTAAAAATGAAGTGTATCTAGGTATTGCTAGGAATTTTCGTCGCTATGGTTGGCTTTATCTTTTGTTATATGGATCATCACCTGTTGCCAGTAAGACCTTTGCAAAAAATAGAGAGCATGATTTGCATGACCTCAATGCAGAAGATCTGTTCAAGGCTCACTCTACTTCTTTAAGAATGGGTGATTTGGGGTATATAAGTCATGCACAAGATAGCCTGAATATTTCTTATAACTCCATAGAAGAATACAGCTCGGATTTAAAAAATGCCCTTAAAACTACCTATCAAGAATATAGAGAGTTAGGAGAATTCAAAGCCGGTGAAAGAGTTCAATTAAATGATTCAATTATCCAAATAGAAAACGAGTACTACAGCACCATAAGACCTAAAAGAGTTTGTCCAACTGGAGAAAGACCGATAAATATTTTGAACAAAGAAGGAATAGACTACCTTGAGTTGAGGTGTATAGATCTAAACCCTAACTCTTTCGTGGGTATTTCAGAAGAACAAATTTATTTCTTAGATTTATTGATTTTATATAGCTTCTTTACAGAGAGTCCAGATATCTCTGAAGCTGAATCTAACCAGCTTTTCAAGACACATAAGACTGTTGTGAATGAAGGAAGGAAAATTGGGGCGAGAATTACAACCTCTCAAGGAGATGCCACTATCAAAGAGGAAGCTCTTAGGGTGCTTGCAGGAATGAAAGAAATTGCTAACTTTATGGATAAGGAAGTTTCTGAAGAGGCAAACAGTAAGTGGTCTGATACTCTCGACAATCAAAAAAAGATAATAGAAAATCTTGATTTATCACTTAGCGGGATGCTTTTAAATGAAATTGAAAATAAAGGAATTACTTTCCAAGAATATGGCCTTAATCTTTCTCGCACTCACAAAAAACAAATGGATAATCTCGAGATAGACAAACGTCACTTTAGCAATAGCTCTAAAGAATCTCTTTTAGCAGCTAAAAAAATAGAAGAAGAACCTCAAGTAAATTTTGAAGTTTATTTAAAAGATTTTTTAGATAAGATTTCTTGACGTTTTTGAATTTAAAGGTAATTTAACTGCCTAAATATTTAATAAGGATCGTTATATGAAAGCATTTCTATGTAAAGAATTTGGACCGGTTGACTCACATAAAGTTGAGGAAATAGAAGATCCAGTTGCTGGGCCCGGTCAGGTAGTAGTTGATATTAAAGCTACAGGGATTAGCTTCCCTGATGTGCTGATAGTACAAGGTTTGTATCAATTTAAGCCACCTTTTCCTTTTAGCCCAGGTAGTGAAATATCAGGCATCGTGTCTTCGGTTGGCGAAGGGGTTACTTTACACAAGGAAGGAGACAGGGTCATGGGCAGTATAGGTTCGGGAGGTCTGCGTGAAAAAGGCGTCTACTCCGAACAGCAGTTAATGCCTTTACCAGAATCTATGGACTTTGATACAGCCGCCGGATTCCCTTTGAACTATGGCACAACATATCATGCATTTAAACAAAGAGGCGAGCTGCAAGAAGGTCAGTCAGTACTAGTTCTTGGAGCTGGAGGTGGATTAGGTATAACAGCTATCCATATCGCTAAGGCCATGGGAGCAAAAGTTATAGCTGCAGCCTCCTCTCAAGAAAAGATAGATCTGTGTAAAAAAGAAGGTGCTGATGAGGGAATTATTTACGAAAGAGATATGGACAGAGACCTTCAGAAGAAGTTTTCTGACCAAATCAAAGAGATTACAGGAGGCGGTGTTGACATGATCTATGATCTTGTTGGTGGTGACTATGCTGAGCCAGCCTTAAGAGCAATAGCGAGACATGGTAAATATCTAGTTATTGGTTTTACAGCAGGTATACCAAAAATGCCTTTGAACTTAACTCTTCTTAAGGAGTGTCAGATCGTAGGTGTCTTTTGGGGTCAGTTTGCTGGCCTTGATCATGAAGAAAACGCGCAAAATTTTAAAGAACTCTTTGATCTTCATGCTCAAGGTAAGATCAGGCCTTTTGTGACAGAAACATATAGCTTAGAAGAATCAGCTAAGGCGATTAAAACCTTAGAAGACCGAAAGGTTCTAGGTAAAGTTGTTGTCAGCATGGAATAACAAACTATCTATGAAGAGAATAACTCTTCTAGGTCTAGTTCTGACTTCCTTTCAAGTGCTTGCTGTAAACACAAAAGATGACTTTGTTTATGACCTTTCTCTTGCGACTCAAGGAGTTTCTGTTTCTCAATACAACACGGGAGTAAATTATTCCGTTGGCCGGGGAATTGAGAAAGACATGGAGAAGGCCGTTTATTGGTACCAACGAGCTAATGAACAAGGCCACTCAAAAGCCCCTTTTAATATAGCAATTTTCTATGCAGATGGAATCTACATAGAACGAGATTATGGGCTTGCTTTGGAGTATTTTTTGATCTCTGAAGCACGAGGCAATTTACATGCAAAGAAATTTCTAAATAAGCTCAGAAAAATCAGTGATCTAGAAATGGAGGAAGCACTCTTAAAATACTGCTGTCCAGATCCATTGAGTCATTCAATGATTATAAAAAATCAATAGAAGATTTCAGATAAAAGCTTATAATCGCGGCTTTCTTAAAACCCATGTCTATAAAAAATCTTAGAAACGTTGCCATTATTGCTCATGTTGACCATGGCAAAACTACTCTTGTTGATAGATTGCTTCAGCAATCCGGAACGCTTGACAGAAAAAATATGGAATCCGAACGAGTCATGGACTCTGATGATCAAGAAAAAGAAAGAGGAATAACTATTCTTGCCAAAAATACCGCTATTGAATGGAAAGAACATAGAATTAACATAGTAGATACACCCGGTCATGCCGATTTTGGTGGAGAAGTTGAAAGAGTCCTGTCTATGGTTGATTCTGTTCTTTTACTTGTTGATGCAGTAGATGGACCAATGCCTCAAACTAGATTTGTTACGCAAAAAGCATTTGATCAAGGCTTAAACCCAATTCTTGTTATAAATAAAATAGATCGACCTGGTGCAAGACCCGACTGGGTTTTAGATCAAGTATTCGATCTATTTGATAGGCTTGGAGGTAATGATGAACAGCTTGATTTTCCTGTGATTTATGCCTCAGCATTAAACGGAATAGCAGGTCTAGATGAAGATGCAATGTCTGATGACATGTCTCCATTAATGGATCTTATTTTGGAAAAAGTGAATCCTCCTGAAGTGAATGATGAGGGGCCCCTTCAAATGCAAATCAGTGCTTTAGATTACAATAGCTACGTTGGTGTAATTGGAATAGGAAGAATTACTAGAGGCAAAATAAAACCAAATGAGCAGGTTATAGTCGTTGATTCTAATAACTCAGAAAGAAAAGGCAAAGTACTGCAAGTCATGGGTTACAACGGGCTTGAAAGAATTGAGGTTCCTGAGGCTCAGGCTGGAGACATT
>CAYVAL010000019.1:0-9182 GCA_964449395.1 uncultured Gammaproteobacteria bacterium
AATAAACTTAAATAATGAAGTGATACAAGAAACGCAAAATATAGAAAATAATTCTACTCTCTCCAATAAAGAAGACTTAAGTTTCAAAAATCTAAAACCAGACAATAAACTAAAAGATCAAATCAATGACAATAAAATACCAGTTTCTAGAAATATAATAGAAATCTTTGTTTACGATGATTGCTGGATAGAAGTTTTTTCAGAAAGTGAAAGACTTCTATATAGACTATCTCAATCTGGAGAAACATATACTTTTATTGAGGAAAAAATAAAAATTATTGCAGGAAATTATAAAAATCTTCGAGTTTCATTTAATGATAAAATAGTTGATCTAGGAATAAATGCGAACGCAAATCAAGTGAGCTGCGTCGTTTTACCTCTAGGGGATTGCAGTGAATTCAGAACAACAAATAACTAGACAGAAAACCAGAAAGATTTACATAGGGGATGTTGCCGTTGGTGGTGATTCTCCTATATCTGTTCAAAGTATGACTAATACTTTAACAAATGATGTTGATTCAACTGTAAACCAAATTAAACAACTAGCTGATTCTGGTGCAGATATAGTTCGAGTATCTGTTCCTGATCAAGAAGCTGCCGATGCCTTTAAGTTAATTAAACAACAAGCTACCGTCCCGCTAGTAGCTGACATCCATTTTGATTATATGATGGCCTTAGAAGCAATCAAAGGAGGTGCTGATTGCATAAGAATAAACCCTGGAAATATTGGTAAAGAGGAAAAAATACGAGAAGTTATATCTGCAGCAAAAGATACAAATACTCCTATCAGAGTTGGTGTTAATGCTGGTTCCTTAGAAAGAAAGTTACAGATCAAGTATGGAGAGCCAAATGCCGATGCTCTTGTTGAATCAGCCCTTAATCACATAAACATACTTAAAAAACTTAATTTTGAAGACTTTAAATTAAGCATAAAAGCATCAGATGTACACCTAACTGTTGAGAGTTATAGAAAGATATCCAAATTAATAGATCAACCCTTGCATCTTGGAATTACTGAAGCAGGAGGGTTTAGATCGGGAACAGTAAAATCTGCAATGGGCCTAGGTTCTCTGCTAATGGAAGGTATAGGTGATACTTTACGTATCTCTCTTGCTTCCGATCCAGTTGATGAAGTTAAAGTAGGTTGGGATATTTTAAGAAGTCTTAAGATAAGATCTAGGGGTATTAACTTTATAGCTTGCCCTAGTTGCTCCAGAATGAACTTCGATGTAATTGGGACTATGAATAAGCTTGAATCAAGATTGGAAGATATAAAAGAGAATTTAGATGTGGCTGTTATTGGCTGTTATGTAAATGGACCTGGAGAATCTAAACATACAGATATTGGTGTAACTGGAGGATCCCCAAAGAATTTAATCTATATTGATGGAAAGCCTGATCATAAAGTGGAAAGCCAAGATTTAGCAGATCATTTAGAAAAGATGATTAGAGATAAGATCAAAGAAAGAAACGAAGAAGAGGCTAGTATAATTGCCAAGATATAATGTCTAAATTGCAAACCATAAGAGGTATGAATGATATTAGTCCTAATGAGGTTAGGGAATGGACGTATGTAGAAAATATTCTTAAAACCGTTATAGAATCTTATGGCTATGAAGAAATAAGGTTTCCACTAATAGAAAAAACTGAACTGTTCACCAGATCTAATGAAGCGGCAGATATAGTAACTAAAGAAATGTATACCTTCCAAGACAAGGGAGGAGAAAATATCTCATTAAGACCAGAAGGGACTGCAGGTTGCGTTAGAGCAGCTATAGCCAATGACCTTCTAAGAACTGATAAACCAAGGCTTTGGTATTCTGGCGCAATGTTTAGATACGAAAGACCACAAAAAGGCAGGTCTCGTCAATTTCATCAATTTAGTGCAGAAGTCTTTGGTCATAATTCTCCTGAAATAGATGCGGAACTAATGATTATGTCTGCAAATATATGGAAAAAATTAGGTATTGGAAATGAAATAGTACTTGAAGTGAATAATTTAGGAAATGATCAGTCTAGGAACTTATACACTGATGCATTAATCGCTTACCTTAAAGAAGAAAAAGAAGATCTTGAGGAGGATGTTCAAAGAAAGTTAATAGAAAATCCCCTCAGAATTCTGGATTCTAAGTCTACTGAGATACAAGAAATATTAAAAAAGGCTCCTTCAATAATTGATTTCCTTGACGATGAGTCACTTCAATACCATGAAAAGCTACTCTCAATTCTTGATAAGGCAGAATTAGATTATGTTGTTAATCCTAAGTTGGTTAGAGGCTTAGATTATTACAATCAAACAGTATTTGAATGGAAGACAAGCCTATTAGGATCTCAAGATACAGTGGCTGGTGGAGGACGATACGACCATTTGGTATCAGAACTGGGAGGTAGAGATTGTCCTGCGGTTGGTTTCTCTATAGGCATGGAGAGATTAATTCTTCTTCTACGAGAACAAGGAAAAATTTCTGTCAAAAATAAATTAGATATTTATTTAATTTGTCAGTCGGAAAGTGCAACTCAAGAAGCTATAATATTACGTGAGGATCTGAAGAAAAATTTCCCTTCATTAAGTATTAAAGTTAATTTAGGCTTAGAGAGCTTAGGCTCTCAATTCAAAAAAGCTGATAAATCAGAAGCTTCAGTAGCAATTATCCTTGGTGAGGAAGAACTTAAACAAAATATGTTTTCTTTAAAGAATTTAAGAACTAAATCTGAACAAGAGACTCTTACTTACAAGGAATTATTAGAAAAATTAAAAGAACTTTAATATAAAAATATGGCAAACTTTTTTTCAGCTTCGCAAGAAGAGCAACAAGAAATCCTCTTATCCTTTTGGCAAAAGTATAGGTATTTATTAATAGCTTCACTTCTCGTGATTGCTTCAGCAATTATTGGTAGAGATTACCTTCAAACTAGTTCCTTTGAAGAGGATTTAAACTCTGCTACTGAATATCAAGAATATATTGAAGCAGAAACTGATCAAAAAGCTTTAGGAGAAAAGATTTTGCAATCTTATCCTGAAAGTATCTATTCAGACTTTGTTCGCCTTAATGAAGCAAAGAGAAATTATAATGATGGTGACTTTAATGCTGCGATTGATCTTTTAATTTACATCCTCGACAGCAAAAGCATGAGTCCTGATGAGTTTGATCCTATTATTGCAGCAGCTCAAACTAGGCTGGCTAAAATTTATATAGAACAACAAAATTTCAATGAAGTGATCTCAATTTTTGAATCCAAAAGTGAGATGACTTCTTCCATGCATGAACTTAAAGGGGATGCGCATAATGGATTGGGTCAATTTAGTTTGGCTAGGGAAAGTTTTATGCTTGCTCTCCAAAATAGTACTAACCAAACGGCACGTGCTTTAATTAATATGAAAATTTCAGATTTAGAGAGTGAAGAAGTTGAGTAACTCTAGAATAATTTTCTTATTTATCTGCCTGATATCTTTATCAGGATGCTCCTCTTTTGGGTGGATGAAATTTTGGGAAGATGAAGATGATATTGAAGGCCCAACTGAATTATATTCTATTAAAACGACTGTTGACCTCAATAGAGACTGGTCTTTTTCTGCAGGAAACGATTTGATTTACGGAAGACTTATTCCTGAAATTTACGAGGATAATTTATTTTTCATAAATTCTCTTGGAAACGTCATATCTTTAGATTTTAGTACAGGTAATAAAATCTGGAATAGAGAGACAAATGACATTGTTTCCTCTGGAGTTGATGTCAATTTTAAAACTATCACCTATAGTACTCTTGATGGTTTCTTAGTTGCTTTGAATTATAAAAATGGAGAAGAAATCTGGCGATCAGAAACTTCTAGTGAAGGGTTAGCTCCGCCCGCAAATTCTGGTACTCATATAGTTCTACAAACAGTTGATGGCAGGATATCTGGATATGACTCTAAATCAGGTGAGCTTGAATGGTTTCATCAAACGGTTTTACCTAGCCTAACTTTACGAGGTACTTCTACTCCTTTTATCAATCAAGGTTTTATTTTTACGGGTTTTGCAAATGGTAAAGTTGCGATGCTTTATCCTGACTCTGGAGCAATTAGGCTTGAACTGCCGGTAACACTTAATGAAGGGAAATCTGAATTAGAAAGAATAGTAGATATAGATGGAAAACCTGTAATAACAAATGAATTGCTTATAGCCGCTTCTTATCAAGGAAATATTTCGGCAATTAATCTTAGAGATGGACGACCAGCATGGCAGGAAGAGCTCTCCACAGTGAAAGATCTAGTTGTAAATAGCAATAGGGTAATTGCTGTAAATGATAAGGATTTATTAATTGCTTTTGGCACGGCCACAGGAGCAAGAATATGGGAACAGGAAGATCTTAGGTTAAGGAAACTAACTTCTCCAACTTCAATAAAAAATCTCATAGCTGTTGGAGATTTTGAAGGTTATATACACCTTTTAAATGCTCAGAATGGTAATTTTGAAGGAAGAAAAAAGGTTTCTAGAAGTTCTATAACTGAGATTATTTCTGAGGGTAGTAATTTAATAGTTGTTGATGCAGATGGCAGGATACAAAAGTTTACAACTAACTAAATGATTTTGATATTTATAGAAAATCATGTCCATAGTAGCAATTGTCGGTCGTCCTAATGTTGGTAAATCGACTATATTTAATATCTTAACAGGATCTAAATCGGCAATAGTTGCAGACTTTTCAGGATTAACTCGAGATCGCCAATACGGCAATTTAAAAAATTCTAATATCACCTTAATCGATACAGGTGGTTTAAATGAAGCTTCTGACGATATGTCTCGAGCTATAAAAAAGCAGACTGACCTTGCAATTGCAGAGGCAGACATGCTTCTTTTTGTAGTAGATGCTTTGGATGGAATGCTCCCCATGGATAAAGATTTAGCCCAAAATATTCGCAAGCAAGATAAGAAAACAATTTTATTAATTAACAAAGCTGATAACAGTAAACTGGAAGAGTCCTCATCAGAATTTAATAGCTTTGGTTTCCAAGACGTCATTTGTCTATCGGCTTCGCATAACAAAGGGTTTAGCGAACTACGAGATTATCTTATAGATTCTGAAACTATTGATGATTACTTAACGGAGGAATCAGATCCTTCTTTAAAGATTTCAATAATTGGAAGACCTAACGCAGGAAAATCAACTTTGATTAATGCTTTGATCGGTGAAGATAGATTGGTTGTTTCTTCTAAATCCGGAACAACTAGAGATTCTATAGAAGTCCCAATTAATATGGGTAACAAAAAATTAACTTTAATAGATACAGCCGGAATGAGAAGAAAACGATCTATTAAAGAATTAACAGAAAAATTCTCTGTGTCTAAATCCGTAGAATCTATTAAAAGAGCTGATGTGGTTATTATCTTACTTGACGCTTCAGAAAATATAGTAGATCAAGATATACACCTCTTAGGTTTAACATTGGCTATTGGAAAACCAGTAGTTGTTGTAGCGAACAAGATGGATCTTTTGAAGAATAAAGATAAGGATGAACTAGAAAGTAAAATAAATCGTAAACTTAGATTCGCAAACTACCTGTCTTTGCACTATATCTCAGCAAAAGAGGGGAAAGGGCTTAAAAAACTAATAAATCTTGCAGAAAAAATATACCAAAGCTCTGTGAAAGACCTTGATACTTCAATTCTAAATAAACTGCTGAAAGTAGCTCTTTCTAACCAACAACCCTCAATGTCAGGCAGGTTTAGACCAAAGCTTAGATATGTTCATTCAGGGGGGAATAATCCTCCTAGGATTATAATTCATGGTAATAATTTAAAAGATATACAGGCAAGTTATACAAGGTATTTAGAGAATTTCTTTAGGAAGGAGCTTAAATTAGAATCAACTCCTTTAGAGGTGGTGTATAAAGAACAAACTAATCCTTTTAGGAATAAACCCAATCAGCTTAACGAGAGACAAATTAAGAAGAGAAAAAGGATGATCAAAAGAAGAAAAAAATGAAACTATGATTAAGTTTATTTATTCTTTTCTGTTAATCTACTTTTCCTTATTATTTTTCAGTGAAACTACCCTTGAAACCTTGAAAGAATTAAAACCTTCTCCAAAAAAAATACCAGTAACTTTTGAAGCTCACGGAGTTAAGAGGGTAGATAATTATTACTGGATGAGGGACGACTCCAGAAAAGATGAAGAGATTTTAAATCACCTTAACTCTGAAAACGATTATCTTGAAAATTGGTTTCTTTCAGCACAGGATTCTCGTGAAGAGCTCTTTGAAGAAATCACTGGTCGAATACCAAAAAAAGAAGATTCTGTTCCGGTCAGACTTAAAAATTATGAATATTTTCGAAGATATGAATCTGGTAATGAACACGGTATCTACATTCGAAGAAAGGATAAAAATTCTAAAGAGTTTGTATTGCTTGATGTTAATAAACTTGCAAAAGGAAAAGATTTTTATCAATTAGCAAATTGGAGTATTTCTCCTAAAGAAAACTTATTAGCCTATGCGGAAGATATAAATGGTCGCAGACAATACAAGATAAAATTTAAAGATCTTGATACAAATAGTACTTATGACTACTCAATAGATAATACTTCTGGCGATATGGCATGGTCCAAGGATGGCAGGTTCTTGTTTTATGTCTTGCGAGACGAAGAAACGCTTTTACCTTTTCAGGTAAAGCGACATGAAATTGGTACCTCATTCAATGATGACTCAGTTGTATATCAAGAAATAGATTCTACTTTTTATACATCTGTCGGTAACACCAGATCAATGGATTTTGTTGAGATTAATATATCTTCCACTACCAGTTCAGAGGTTAGATTAATACGCGCTGAGGATCCTGAGATGGAGCCTGAAGTCTTTCTGCCACGTGAGAATGATCATCTGTATTCAGTAGATCATGATCCGGCTAGCGATAGATTTCTCATTGAGTCTAACTGGGAGGCTATAAATTTCAGACTCTTAGAAACTAAACTTAAAGACTCAGGAAATAAAAAGAAATGGAATGAACTTATTCCACATAGAGAAGAAGTTCTCCTTCAATCTGTTATTCCTTTTCCTCAACATCTTGTGATCATGGAAAGAGAGAATGGTTTAAGACACCTTAAAATTTTTGATAAAAAATCTAAATATGTAAAAACTATAAATTTTAACGATCCTACTTACACTGCTTATCTAGCTTCTAATCCAGAATATGATTCTGATAGATTTTACTTTGGCTATTCTAGTATGCGAACACCGGATAGCTTATTTTCGGTAAAGCTTTCCAGTGGAAGAAAAAGACTTTTAAAAGAAGCACAAATAAAAGGTAGATTCACAAGTAGCGACTACAAAGTGGATAGAAAGTTTATTGAAGCAAGAGATGGGACCATGGTTCCGGTATCGATAGTTTATAAAAAAACAAAATTTAAAAAAAATCAAAACCCTTTATTTGTATATGGCTATGGTTCATATGGTAACTCTATTGATGCTGGATTTAGCTACTCTCGACTTTCGTTGCTGGATAGAGGTTATATCTTTGCAATAGCTCATGTTCGAGGTGGTCAAGAACTAGGCAGATCGTGGTATGAAGACGGCAAAATTTTTAATAAGTTAAATACGTTTCATGATTTTATTGATGTTACAAAAGGTTTGCTTGATTTAGGGTTAGGAAACGCAGACCGTGTTTATGCAGCAGGTGGAAGTGCTGGGGGCTTATTAATGGGTGCTATAGTCAATATGGAGCCAGAACTTTATAAAGGCATCATCTCAAATGTCCCTTTTGTGGACGTCATAACAACAATGTCTGATCCAAGTATCCCTCTTACAACAGGAGAGTACAGTGAATGGGGCAACCCAGAAAATAAAGACGAATTTGAATACATTATGCAATACTCACCTTATGACAACATAGGTGAATATAATTACCCTAGTATTTTAGTAACCGCAGGACTATGGGATTCTCAAGTTCAATATTACGAACCTGCTAAATATGTTGCAAAGCTAAGAGATTATAATCAAAGCTCCAATCCAATTCTAATGAAGGTAAATATGAGCGCTGGTCACAGCGGTGTTAGTGGAAGATTTGAAAGCCTTAAAGAAGTTGCCATGGAATACGCCTTCTTATTGAGAGTAGACTCTAATTAATGACTCCTGACAAGAAGGAGGCAGAAGAAAGCAATCCTAAGATTCTATCTGGTCTTATGTTGATAATCCTATTTGTCAGTATGGGGCAATCTGTTTATTGGCAAACTATGCCGATTATCGGAAGAGAATTTAACTTCTCTGAAATAGAAATAAATACTTTGGTTTCTATATCTGCGGCTATGTTTATTGTATTTACTCCATTTTGGGGGAAATTGAGCGATAGAATAGGCAGGAAAGCGGTTCTTCTGATTGGATTATCAGGGTATGTTCTCTCAAATTTAATTTTCCTTTATTCAGCATCCTTAGGGTTAATTGGATATGTAACAGGATTTTCATTACTAATGATTTTACTGATGTCAAGAATAGTGAATTCTGCTATTGGAGCTGCTTCAAGACCTGCTTCAGGAGCTTATGTAGCGGATGTGACTTCTGAAGAAGATAGGTCATCAGGGATGGGAAAATTTGGAGCAGCTAACAATATAGGAACAATACTAGGTCCTGTACTAGTGGGGTCTTTAGTTGGTTTAAATATCTTTGGTATCAATATACCTCAATTTGGATTACTTACTCCGTTGATTGTAATGTCTATCTTGATGGCAATAGCAGCTGTGTTTGTATATATATTTCTTCCCTCAGGTAATTCGGATTCTGAAGCAGAGACCAGCGGGTCAGGAATTGTTTTTGATAAAAACCTAAAATTACTTTTAGCGATCGGAGTAATTATTTTTACAGCCTTTGCGCTAGTTCAATCCATTACTGCTTTCTATATTCAGGATAGATTTGCTTATAACCTTGATGAAACTGCAAAAACAACAGCACTTCTTTTAGGCACTATGGCTTTTATGGCAATAATTTCTCAATTGACAATTGTTCAAAAATATAAAGGAAGCCCTTTAAATTTAATTAAATTTTCTCTTCCTTTATTTATTTTGAGTTGTTTGTTTATAATTTTTTCTCCTAATTTTTTATTTTTATATGCTGGCATGGCTTTTATGGGGCTTGGTATGGGGCTTGCCTCTCCAGGTTATACTTCTGCTGCTTCATTAAATGCTGATAAAGATAAGCAAGGAGCGGCTGTTGG
>CAYVAL010000020.1:0-9138 GCA_964449395.1 uncultured Gammaproteobacteria bacterium
ATGGAACGCATAAAAACACTCTCTCTTTTATCAGGTATTCTCGGATTTGTGGTTGTTGCTTTAGGAGCATGGACACGACTTGCTGATGCGGGTTTAGGATGTCCTGACTGGCCTGGCTGCTACGGTTTTGTGACCATACCAGTTAGCCCAGAAGAAATTGATATCGCAAACTCAAAATTTCCAGACACTCCTTACGAAGTTGCAAAAGCAATTCCCGAAGTCGTACATAGATACTTTGCCGCAGCTCTTGGCTTTTTTATTGTTTGTATCGCCTATCTGTCTGTGAGAAGTAAAGACGTTCCAACAAACATAAGAAATTTAAGCGTATTTCTTCTTGCTTGGGTAATCATGCAAGGAACCTTTGGATATTGGACTGTAAGCCTCAAATTGTGGCCCCAAGTCGTGACAACCCATCTTATGTCAGGGTTTTTGACAACTGCACTCTTGTGGCTTCTTTATTTCAAAACGAAGGATCTTATAAAGAGCAGGGCTAGCTGGAATTTCGAAAGTACAACTAAAAGATTATTCAGCGTCTCAATAGTCTTAGTGGCTATTCAGATCTTTCTTGGAGCCTGGACCAGCACGAACTATGCATCTTATTCATGTACAGATTTCCCTTTGTGCCAAGGACAGATACTTCCAGAAGCTAATTTCAAGGAAGGTTTTAACTTCTTTCAGAGCATAGGCCCAAATTACCTGGGAGGGCAGCTAGATCATGAGTCTAGAGTTGCTATACATTTAACACATAGATTTGGTGCCATAGTAGTAACTCTATTTTTGCTATTAACTAGTTTTCACTTATATAAACGAAACTTCAAGACCTTGGCTTATGGATTGATCGCCTTTTTGACTCTACAGGTTTTATTGGGTATTTCTAATGTTATTTTCGCGTTACCTTTATTAATTGCTGTAGGTCATAATTTAGGTGGGTTATTATTGATAACTTATTTAGGTGTTCTGAGATTAAGAGAACATTAATTTATGTTATCGATATTATCTAACTGGAGAGGTTATCTCGAACTAACTAAGCCCGGGGTTCAGGCGCTTTTATTTGTATCTTGTGCAAGCGGTATGCTTATAGGCTCTGATTTCAGTCCGC
This sequence comes from uncultured Gammaproteobacteria bacterium, assembly GCA_964449395.1. GTDB lineage: Bacteria > Pseudomonadota > Gammaproteobacteria > Magnimaribacterales > Magnimaribacteraceae > Magnimaribacter. The sequence continues at coordinate 1,100 of CAYVAL010000020.1, forward strand.
CAGTGCAAGTATTTTTCTTTGGTTTAATAGGAATAAGTTTTCTGGCAGCTTCTTCAGCAGTCATTAATCATTTTTTCGACCAACAGATAGATTCCAAGATGAATAGAACATCTGCGAGGCCTTTAGTTGTAGGAAAAATTTCGGACCAACAAGCGATCATCTTTTCGATAATTCTATATCTCTCTGGCTCATGGATGCTTTTGTTCTTTACCAATTTTCTAACCTGGCTACTTACAACTCTAACCTTTATATTTTATGGATTTATTTATACAAAATATCTTAAATTCATGACAAGTCAGAATATAGTTATAGGTGGACTTGCCGGCGCCATGCCACCTCTTCTTGGGTGGGCAGCTATTACTAATACTATCGAGCCAAACGCTCTTTTGCTGGTTTTAATTATTATGGTTTGGACGCCTCCGCATTTTTGGGCTTTGGCAGTTCATAGAGTTGATGATTATGCAGATGCAGAAGTGCCTATGTTACCAGTTCAAAAAGGCGTTCCCTTCACCAAGCAACACATACTTCTTTATACTTTTCTTTTGTTGGCCTGCACAATGTTGCCTTATGCAGTTCAAATGTTTGGTGAAATTTACCTTATTTCAGCACTCATACTGGGTTTGATTTTTTTATTTTATTCTTTCAAGCTTTATAGAGATGATAGCAACGCTTCGGCGATGCCAACCTTTGCATATTCAATCATTTATCTAGCCTTATTGTTTGCAGCGATGCTGGTAGATCACTTTATTTTCTTATGAATAAAGGGATCTATATAACTGTAGCAGCCTGTCTGGGCTTTATGGCCTTAATATTGGCCTTGTTCCTATCCAGGTTTTATACACCGAGAGAACTGACTTTAGATGAATACAAGACGCTTGGTGCTTACTTCATTGATCCTCCAAGGCAGTTAGCCGAATTTAAACTAATAGATGACTCAAATGAAATCTTCTTACCAGAGCATTTTCAGGATAAATGGAACATTTTGTTTTTTGGTTTTACTTATTGCCCTGATATATGTCCGCTTACTATGAAGCAAATGTCTGATGTAAAACAGGCTTTAGAAGAAAAATCAGATGATATTAGAGTTTTCCTGGTTACAGTAGATCCAGATCGAGACAAACCAGAAAATATGCGAGTTTATTTAGACAACTTTGATAAAAATTTTATAGGGCTTACAGGAGAAATTGATCAAATTTATAAATTTTCTACCCAAGTTAATGCCCCCTTCTTTCCGGTTGTAAATAATCCAGAGCCTAACTACACTGTTGACCATTCAGGAAGTTTAGTTCTGATAAGCCCTGATGCTAAATACGCCGGCTTTTTTAGGGCGCCCCATGACACCGCCAAATTGACGAAAGCCCTTGCTTCTCTACTCAATTAAACTAATATTGCATTTTTTATGAGGATCAACAAACGCAAATTCGCTATATTACTGGGTTTTTTATACTCAATAGCCATTTCTGCTGATCCTATTTTTCATGCCCTTGAGACAGATCACCCTAATGAACTTGTTGAAGTCCATGAATCTATAGATTGCCAAGTTTGTGAAAACGAATCATTTAAAGCTTCTGATCTTCAAATATTTGAAGAGTATGCTTTAGTCCAGAAAACCTATATTAGCCAAGAACAAAGAGTTGAAACTAAAACTCTTTCTAGCTTCAGCGCGAGGGCACCACCTAACTCTTAAATTTTTTAAAAATAATTTTTTTAATTTAAATTTAGGAGAAAACATGAAAGTTTACTTTTATGCGCTCATGGCGATGAGCTTAATAAGTACGCAAATACATTCTGACGAGCCTTCTGACTCTGCATCTAATGAAGCAGAAGAAGTTGTAGTTACTGCATCAATATTAAATCCTTCAAGGATACTCAACCCGTTGTATGTTATTGACGGAGATGAAATTGAAGACAATGCCACTTCTTCTTTGGGAGAGGCTGTAGATAGTTACCTAGGAGTTTCCATAGCTGACTTTGGTGCTGCGGTAGGGCAACCAATCATAAGAGGAATGTCTGGACCAAGAGTTAAAATTCTCAAAAACGGCATGGTGAATAGAGACGTGTCTGGATTAGGCGCTGACCATTTAAATGATATTGACCTTAATGATCTTCAACAAGTAGAGATTGTTAAAGGCCCCTCTTCTCTTCTTTATGCTAATGGAACGAGTGGAGGAATAATTAATGTGGTTGATAATTGTATAGCTCCTGAGAATTTTACGAAGCAGGAATTTATCGCAGGTCTTGAAAGTCAGTCTGTAAATGACGGTGATTCACAATATTTCAACTTCAAAGATAATTTAGGTGGATTTAACGTAAACGTCGGATATAAAAAATCAGAATTCGGAAATTTCGATATCCCTGATGGCGCAATCATTCATGAAGAAGGTCACGACGATCACGAAGGAGAAGAAGAGCTTTCATATCTAGAAAATTCAGATCTAGAGATTGAATCTACAAAGTTTGGTATTTCTAGAAGCGGAGAATGGGGTTATTTTGGTGTTTCTGTCGACACTCATGAGAGCATGTACGGTATTCCATACCACGGAGAACATGCTGATGAGGATGGACACGACGACCACGATGACCATGGAGACGATGATCATGGAGATGATGATCATGACGACCATGGAGATGAACACGAAGGAGAAAGAATTTTCTCTAGTACTGATCAAGAGTCCTTTACTATCAAGGGACAATACAACGTCATGGGCAATTTATTAAAGTCAGTAACATACAACTATAGAGATACTGACTATGAATTAATTGAAGCTCATGCTGAAGAAGAAGGTCATGACGATCATGATGATCACGGAGATGAACATGAAGAACATGCGCCTACAGTCTTTGCTAATGACGCGACAGAATATGGAGCTATATTTGATTTATCAAATGATAACTTTATTCAAAAGATATCATTAAATTTTGTTGATGAAGATACATCTATTGTGGGAGAAGAGTCATTCATGAATCCTGCTAACAATGAAGAATTTACACTTGGATATTTTGTAAGTACTGATTTAGATGCGTTTTATCTAGATGCAGGTTTCAGAATAGATCAAATTGAAAGAACAGGAAGTGTCACAGATCATGATCATGGAGATATTGATAACTTCAATATAGACGATGACACTAATAGCTTTGCACTTTCAATTGGACGAGACTTAAGTGATTCACTAGATGTGAATATTGGGTTTGCAAGCGTAGAAAGACTACCTTCAGTTATAGAGTTGTTTATGAATGGTCCGCATTTGGCAACAGGAAGACTTGAGACAGGTAATCCAAACCTTAAGAGCGAAACATCAAACAATTTTGATATAAGTTTTAATTACGATAATGGCGAATTCTTTGCCATGGCTAGTTTTTACATCAACGATGTAGATAACTATATAACCTTGCAAGATATGATTGACGATCACGACGATCACGACGATCACGACGATCACGACGATGATCATGGTGATGATGATCACGACGATCATGATGATCACGGAGACGATCATGACGATCATGACAAAGAGTTTGCTCATCTAATAAAGGCAAACTATGTTCAAGAAGATGCAGAATTCAGAGGCTATGAGTTTGAGATTGGTAGAACTTTTAGCTTAGGGTCTGGAGACTTAAAACTTTCTTTTGGAAGGGATGAGGTAGATGCTGAGTTTTCTGATGGACATAACGTACCGAGAATAAATCCCGCAAGGAATATCTATTCATTATCTTATGTTGAGAGCGATTGGGTCTTTAAGTTAATACTCAAGGATGTTGAAAGCCAAAATGATATTGGCGAAGGTGAAACAAAAACCGATTCTTATCAGATGCTAGATACAAGACTGACTAGAACGTTTAACGTTGGTGAAGAAAGCGAGTTAAAACTTTCTATATTCGGTACTAACTTATTAGACGAGGTAGCTAGAAATCATTCTTCGTTTGTTAAGAATGAAGTTCCCTTAGCTGGTAGGAATTACGGAGCTAAGTTTAGTTACAGGTTCTAATTATGTTCCTTGACTTGGCTTAGGCCGGGTAAGTATTGCTGCCCCAAAAGCATTGCGGAAATGGGGGTTAGGAAAGGATTCCTAACCCCTTTTTTTTATCTATTGCCTTTAATGGCGAAGTAAATTCCCAATATAAGAAGAAATAGCTGTTCACTTGCAAAAAGCACAGAACCTCTCTCTCCAAAGAATATACCCCAATCGGAATGAGCTATTAATAGAGCAAATATCATTATTACTCCTATAGCTCCACCAGAAACTCTCGTGATTAAATGGCCGAGCTCGCTCAAGTTGTTGGCAATTATGCCTCCAACTATGATTCCTAATCCGGCAAGTATTTCTCCCCAGGCCACAAGATAGGCGGTCGTTTCAGCCATTGGCACTCCTTTGGACCCCAACCAGCCTACAAAACCTTCAGAAATAGGTAGTTTGCCATATCCGTGTAAAAAGAAGGCAATACCCAGTCCTAGTCTTACTAACCAATTTGCAACTCCATTCAAGGGTGCGGCTATTCCATCAAAAAAATTATTTATTTTTTCCATTCTACTCTCCAAGTTTAATTAAAGTTTACTACCAGCTTCTAAAGATATTAATCATTCCTGAATTATTTGTATCATTTTCATCAATATCCAGCAAATCACTAATATTATTGAGTTCATTAAAAAAATCATTTGGTTCAATTGCTCCTTCAGGGGCAAAAACACCTTTTTTTAATATTTTTCCATCAACTAGAAGTTTTAAACCGCAAGCCAGAGGAATGCCTGTAGCTTCTCCCATGCTTATTAGGTCAGAGGTGTTAAATGTAGTGCCACAAGAGACTTTCACTCCATCTTTTTTGCCTATAGCCAATGCGTATATAGGAGGTGGTTCAGAGGGATTATTGTTCTTCAGATCTAGCCCGGTCTCAATTCCCTTTTCCTCAAGATCATTTCTTATGGATGAAGAAAGTCTTTGAACCATGCCCGCAGCTCTTTCTACTGAAATAATTTTCCAATCTACTAGCCTCATAATCCATTTGAGTAAACCAAAACCACTTCCGTGAGCTAAATTAATACTATTTTTGATGGTTTTAAAATGATGTGGAAAAGTGATGGCTTCTGGATGTCCAAAAATACGTGTTTTGAATTTACCAAAGTCAGGAAAGTTTATTTCAACCTCTTTAAGGGGTTTAACCAGTTTCAGTTGGCCATTATCTTGGATTTTTACTGTGCCAGTCATTTGTTGAACGGCATGAACCATAGCCGCATTAACTCCTGATTGTGATGATTCTTCTTCGGGTGTAGCTCCATCCATGGTCCAGCCCGTATAGAGTGTCTCGACTTCGTCTAGTTCATCTATTGCTGCCGCACCAAGCATGTTTGTTAGACCTGGGCTAGCACCCATTCCTAATATTGCAGTTTTGGAATTACTTTCTGCCTTATCATGAAACTTGAGCATCTCTAGAGTTGGTTCCCAGTCATCATTGATATCCAGATAGTGACAATTTGTATCTAATGCAGCTTCTAGTATGGGAGGGCCATATTTAAAGAAAGGCCCGACGGTATTTAAAACGACGTCAACCTTCTCCATTTGTGCCTTAAGTGCACTAATATCAGTCACATCTAAACCAATACCTGAGACTTTATCATTCATAGAATCTGCGAATGCAATTGCTGCAGCAGCATTGATATCGGCTACGATTATTTCGCTAACCTTATCAAAGTTCATGCTGGTCTCAACTGCGAATCTTCCCATTCCGCCACTACCGCCCAAAGCTAAAACTTTCACAGATTTAACTTAAGTCGGAATAATATCGAATATTCTTATAGAAGGAGCATCTTCACATAATGAAGCTACTGCATCTAAAGTTCCGTCTTCAGTTCTAAATTGAAGATATTTCTCATAATGCGTTTTTGAATCCCAGACTTCTGTAAAGATCCAATTATTAGGGTTTTCCGTATTGTAAGTTAAATCAATTCCCTGACATCCATCAAAGGCCCTTGTGACCTTAAATGCTTCTTTGCATATCCCTGTAAAATTTTCTATTTCTCCATCTTTTAGAGTCCCTTCTAGTATCACACTCACTGTCATAGTAACCTCTTTTTTTTAATATCTTAATACATAGATATTAACAGACTAGTTTCTTAAAAGCCTGATATTAAGGAAAGGGTGAAAGGTCTTAATGTTTTAAAAAGATAGATGATATCCTGCCTGCAATCCCCAATTCATAGCCATTTGAGGGCCATTAAGATCCTGAGAAATGGGCTTATACGTTTCTAAACCTATACTCCCTTTAGGCAACATAATATTAATACCTATTCCAAGATTCAATGTTTGTCCGCCATAATTTAAAGGATTTGCAGTTTGAACAGGAGCTTTAATATTTTTGTTTAAGCCCTCTATAGATTCAATATCCTGATATTTTAATCTCAAAGACCATGCAGAGATTTTATTTAAATCTCTTTGAACCCAGAAATTAAGTTCATTAGAGTCACCAAAATTCCATTCGTAACTTCTAATATTTATTTTTGATTTTATTTGCCCGCCCAGCTTCCATTCCCCAAATGTTTTTGTGTAGGTAGCTGCACTTAACATTGAGTAAGATTTATCACCACCTTGCATCCCATAGGGCAGAACAAGAGAGCCGAAACTTCCCATGGGAGTTAGAACCTTACCTGTTAAATCATTCTTACCTATATTTTTTTCAAAGCCCAACTGAGCATGAAATTTCGATCTGTTTTTATCGTAAATTTTAAATAGCGCAGAAATATTGAATCTAGATAAATCGGATGACTTTGTTGTGAAATCACCAACTACACTTCTTTTCATCATGGGTTGATAAGTTTTCAAATCCATAGATTTAAAATTCAATGTTGCCATGGTCATAAAGGTAATAAAATTTGTTGGCGCATACATTGCCCCCAGCATGACCATATCCATATTCATATCCTGAGGCACAACAGAGAGATTGTTTGGCATTCCGTATGGATTTGGTAATTGAAGAATATCTTGATCAGACACTGTGTTAAAGCCAATATAATTTTGATCCATTGTCATCTTCATGTAGCGAATAGAAACCATAGACTCACCTTTACGATGAAAATGGTCTCCCATCAAGCCGATTGGTCCGTGCATTTTTGCAGAATGCTTTGAATGATGATGCGCCTCACCATCATGCATATCATGATTCATGCCTTCCATGGAATTAGTAAAAATAAAGGTCGAAGCCGCTAAGAGCAGCCAGGTTAAATTGAACTTCTTCATATAGAAGATTATTTTATATCTTTCTTTCTTAACCTTATAGATTTAGGAGTTACCTCAACAAGTTCATCGTCTTCTACAAACTCTAGAGCTTGCTCTAAAGTATGCTCAATGTGAGGAGTCAGTATAAGATTTTCATCAGTCCCAGCAGCCCTGATATTGGTTAATTGTTTAGCCTTAGTGGGGTTAACCGGCAAATCATTATCCCTGGAATGAAGACCAACTATTTGACCTATATAAACATCAGTTCCATGTCCCAGGAACATTCTTCCACGTTCTTGTAAATTAAAGAGAGAGTAGGCTAATGTTTTACCAGCGGCCATAGAAACAAGCACTCCATTTTGCCTTTTTGCTAATTCACCATCTTTGGCCTTTCCATAGTGATCAAATACACTTGTCATGATTCCCGTTCCGCTAGTCATGGTTAGAAAACTGGACCTAAATCCTATCATTCCCCTAGAAGGAGCCAAGAACTCTAGTTTTATTCTTCCTTTTCCATCTGGCTCCATATTTTTTAAGTCAGCTTTTCTCTGTCCCATTTCTTCCATGACTGAACCTTGATGCTGATCTTCAATATCTATGACAATTTGTTCGTAAGGTTCGTGAATCTCTCCATTGACTTCTTTTTGAATAACTTCAGGTTTAGAAACTCCCAGTTCATAATCTTCCCGTCTCATATTTTCAATTAAGACAGAAAGGTGTAATTCACCACGACCGGAGACTTTGAATTTATCAGGCGAATCACCTTGTTCTACTCTCAGTGCGACATTATGAATTAGCTCTTGTTCTAATCGCTCTTTGAGGTTTCTTGAAGAA
>CAYVAL010000021.1:0-9068 GCA_964449395.1 uncultured Gammaproteobacteria bacterium
TCACCTTGAGAACCTGCATTAGGTTGTAGAGATATAGCCGAGTAGCCTGTGAGCAGGGCAAGCATTTCTTCCATTTCATTAATTAGTCTGGAATATCCCGTCAACTGATCCTTTGGTGCAAAAGGATGAATATTAGAGAATTCTGACCAGCTTACAGGAATCATCTCTGAAGTGGCATTTAGTTTCATAGTACAAGATCCTAATGGGATCATGGCTCTGTCTAAGGCTATATCTTTATCGCTTAACTTTCTTATATACCTCAACATTTCTGTTTCTGAATGAAATTGTTTAAAAATAACGTGATCAAGAAAATTTGATTTTCTCACGAGACTTTCTGGTATTGATTGTTCATTAGATTCATTCAACTCTTTGTCGGAATCACTAAATATATTAAATAAAATCTTCAAATCTTCTAACGTAGATGTCTCATCTAGTGAAAGTCCTACAGATTCCGAATCTATGATTCTTAGGTTGATCTTATTTGCTATTGCTCTTGCATGAACTTCATTCGTTACTGATTTAGTCTTTATAACTAAGGTGTCAAAGAAGCTATTATTTTTTGATTCAAAGCCTATATCAGAAAGGTTTTCTTTGAGAGTACTAGTGAGGTAATTCACTTTCTGTGCTATTTTAATAAGACCGTCTTTCCCATGATATAAAGCATAGAATCCGGCCATAATTGCCAGTAAGGCTTGAGCAGTACAGATATTGCTTGTAGCCTTTTCCCTTCTTATATGCTGCTCTCGCGTTTGAAGAGCAAGGCGATATGCCAAATCACCAGAGCTATCAACTGACGCACCAACAATTCTTCCTGGTAATGATCTTTTAAGGTCCTCTTTTACTGACATAAAGGCTGCATGCGGTCCTCCACATCCAAGCGGAACACCAAATCTTTGCGATGAGCCAACGACAATATCTGCTCCCATTTCCCCCGGTGATTTTAGCAATGTGAGTGCTAATAGGTCACTAGCAAAAACAGCAATTCCTTTTTTCTCATGAATTGAATTAACAATATTAGAATAGTCCTTAATTAAACCATCAGCACCAGGATATTGAATCAACACCCCAAAACATTCTTCTTGTTGGGCTTCTCCTATTGGTCCTATCTTCAATTCTATTCCCAGAGGTTTGGCACGAGTTTTTAAAACATTGATGGTGTTTTGGAAACTATTTTCATCAACATAAAAAGTATCTGATGAAGATTTAGAAGCTCTTTTTGCTAATGTCATGGCCTCTGCGGCTGCTGTCGCCTCATCCAATAGCGATGCGTTTGATATCTCCATGCCAGTTAGGTCAGTTACCATGGTCTGGAAATTTATTAATGCTTCTAATCTGCCTTGAGATATCTCAGGTTGATAAGGTGTATAAGAGGTATACCATCCAGGGTTTTCGAATACATTTCTTAAGATCACTTTAGGCGTATGGGTATTGTAATGACCTTGTCCTATAAAACTTTTATATACTTTATTTTGTGCAGCAATTTGTTTTAGCTCCGCAAGAGCTTCTTCTTCAGTTTTTTCTTCACCCAGGTTTATTTTTCCTTGTTCTAAGATATTAGAAGGGATCACAGACTTTATAAATTGGTCCATTGACTTGTACCCAATGAATTCGAGCATAGAATTTCTATCCTCTTGAGTGGTTCCTATGTGCCTATCAGAAAAAAGATTATTTTTTGATTTTTTCAAATTTATATTGTGATCTATTCTTCGCAAGAAGCGTTATATTCATCTTCGGTCATAAGATCTTCAAAAGCTGAACTGTCATGAAGTCTTATTTTAAAAAACCACCCTTCTTCAAATGGTGAGTTATTTACTATTTCAGGTTCGTCGAAGAGTTTTTCATTTATTTCTATGACCTCACCCGAAAGTGGAGTGTATACATCTGAGGCTGCTTTTACCGATTCAACTATTGCCGATTCTTCTTCAGCATCTAACTCCTTGCCAACATCTGGAAGTTCTACGAAAACAATATAACCTAAGAGGTCTTGCGCATGATCACTAATTCCTACAGTGAGTATTCCTTCTTCATCTATTCTTCCCCATTCATGGCTTGCAAGATACCTTACTTCATTATTGGTGCTCATAATCTTTCCTTAAAAATTTCTTTACCTTCTTTGATAAACTTCGGTGATCCAATTTTAGCAAAAACCTTCTTGTCTCTCACCTCTGTAAAACAGCTCTTTAAATCAGCTTTTGGGATTCTAGCTAACGCGATTGGTTTCTTGAGGGTAGGTGAGTAAGTGCCACTTGTGACAATACCATCTAAATCTTTATTCTCATTGAACCAAAGTTTCTGACCTTGGCGTAGGATAGTCCTCTCATCTAACATTATTCCAACAAGTTCATTGTAATTTTCCTCTTTGAGTATATTTTCAAGAGCTTTTTTGCCATAGAAATCTCTATCAGCGTCACTGAAATCAACAGTCCACGACATATTGCATTCAAAAGGTGTTATGAATTCATCCATTTCAAATCCATATAGGTTCATCCCTGCTTCAAGTCTGAGTGTGTCTCTGGCCCCCAGTCCAACAGGAACAGCTCCAGCATCAATAGCATTTTGCCAAAGATTTACTGCTTGCTCATGAGGCAGTATTACTTCAAACCCTATTTCGCCAGTGTATCCTGTTTTGGTGGCAAACATATTATTGTCATAAACACCTTGCTGTCTTTTCTTAGACTCCAATGCTCTCACTATAGGTGCCGGACATGAAGAGAGAACATCCAATGATCTGGGACCTTGCACAGCAATCATGGATAAATCATCTCTTTCTGTCATTTCTACTTTAAAATTTAGTGACTTACTGGAAATCCACTTAAGATCTTCACCCCTTGTTGCACAATTTACTACCAGGCGATAACCATTTTCCATCTTATAAGCTATGAGATCATCTATGACACCGCCCTGTTCATTAACCATTGCTGAATACAAGCCAGCATAAGGTTCAGTAAGTTTTTTAATATCATTAGAAATCAATTTCCTTACAAATGTTTCTGCATCATCACCTTTAAAATCAAGAATTGTCATGTGAGAGACATCAAAAATTCCGCAATTTTCTCTGACACTGTTGTGTTCATTTATCTGAGATCCATAATTAATGGGCATGGACCATCCATGGAAATCTACCATTTTGGCATTTAGGTCTAGATGATTTTTATATAGAGAGGTTTTCTTGTTCAAAGCTCTTTGCTTAAAAAAGAATTGTACTATTTCTTAAAAGGATTGTCTTTGAGAGAAACTATTTTATCCACTAAGAATGTGGATAACTTTGTTAGCTAATTCTCTAGAGCGTGCTCTTACTTAGCTGATCTAAATTTGTATAAAAATTAATCAATTATATTATTTAATACCTCTCAACAACTCTCAATGTTAAAATCATGCTTTTTTATACATTCAGCATAAAATAAATGGACTATATTTCTACTTTTGAAGAGCTTAAATCTAAGAATCTTTCTTTAGATCTTACGCGCGGTAAGCCTTCACCTGATCAATTAGACCTATCAAATAATTTAGCTGTCTTTAAAGGAAACCATTTTGTATCTGACGGAGTGGATATTAGGAATTACGGAGAAATTAAAGGTCTAGATGGTTGCCGAGAGCTCGGTTCCAAGATCTTAGGCTGTTCAACAGAATATATTTGGGCTGGAGGAAATAGTAGCCTTTCCCTGATGTCACAATTTCTATCATTTTTATTTGTAGAAGGTAATGGCGCAGGTCCTTGGAGCACCAAAGAGAGAGTATCTGTCCTGTGTCCTGTTCCCGGCTACGATAGACATTTTAAATTATGTGAAACATTCGGCATCAATATGATCCCTGTTAGCCTTACTGGGGAAGGGCCTGACCTGGATGAAATACAGACACTTGTTGAAACGGATGAGTCAATTAGAGGAATATGGTGTGTACCAAAATACTCTAATCCAACAGGCGAGATTTATAGCTCTAAAGTAACTGAAGGTCTGTTGGACATTTTTAGCAATTCTAAAACTAAAAGCATCATCTTTTGGGACAATGCTTACGCAGTGCATGACTTAGCTGACCAAACTCCTCTCTTTGATATATTTAGTCTAGCCAAGAACAAAGATTGCGAAGATGTTGTAGTTGAATTTGGGTCAACTTCGAAGATAACATTTGCTGGAGCTGGTGTTGGGTTTATCGCCATGTCAAAATCAAATCAAGAGCTATTCCTTCCTTTTTATTCCGCCTTGTTGATAGGTCCTGATAAATTGAACCAAGCAAAACATGTTAGGTTTTTTCAAGAAAATGATCTAGAGGAACACATGAGGAGACATGCAAATATCATTAAACCTAAATTCAAACTTGTTAATGATAAGCTTAATTCTCTAGGGCTTGGAAGCTGGACTAGTCCCGAAGGAGGTTATTTCATACTTTTTGAGTCAAATAAAGGTATGGCAAGAAACATAATTTCTTTAGCTGCTGAACTCGGTCTAAAACTAACTCCTGCAGGAGCCACGCATCCCTATGGCATAGATCAAGAAGATAAATATATAAGAATCGCTCCTACAGCTTGCTCTATAGAAGAGTTGAACATTGCTATGGATGTTTTTTCTTGTTGTATTGGCCTAGCTTATGAGCAGTCAAATACAGCGTGAGATTAGTTTTTACTATTCTCAAGTATCTCGTAAGACTCTCCATCAAACCCACCAAAGAAAACAGGCACGTCAGGATGCTCTACAGGTACTTGGCTATCGTCAACTAATAGGTTTTGTTGAGATACATAAGCCGAGTAAAAGACTTGATCATTTTCAGCAAAAACATGATAAAAAGGTTGATCTTTACTAGGTCTTATTGCGGCAGGGATTGATTGATACCATTCCTCTGTATTATTGAATTCAGGATCAACATCGTAAATCACACCTCTAAAATCGAGGTATTTATGCTTAACAACTTGGCCTAGTGCGTATTCTGTTACGATTGTTTCTTTCATTAAATTAAATCATTTAGGTTGGTGTTTATATCTGAAATCATTTCAGATTTTATTTTAACTTTATTTGCTACCAGCTTTCTACATATTAAAAATTCTTTTGGGTTATTTACTGCATTTACAGCGATAAGTTGATTATCTTTTGTGTAAAAAAGCATAAATTTTTGATCTTTAGTATTTCCTCTCATGATCACATTATCGTGTTCTCCAGATAACCCGACTATTTGTAGCTTATGATCATATTGATCAGACCAAAACCATGGAACTTGATTGTATTCCAAAGGTTTGGCCAAGGCAGAAAAAGCTACTGTTTTGGATTGTTCCATTGCGTTATGAACCGACTCAAGTCTAAGTTGTTTATTCAGTAATTTATTAGGGTGACTTGTGCAGTCTCCACAAGCATATACATTTTTATAATTAGTTTGTCCGAATTCATCAACAAGAATTCCATTGTCACAAAATACACCCGCTTGATCTGCAAGCTCTACATTGGGAATAATACCTGCTCCTATTATTACCATGTCAGCTTTGATTTCAGACCCATCTGAGCATAAAACAGACTCTACTTTTTTTGAACCTTTAATCTCTTCCAGGCTGTTATTGAATATAAATTTAACTCCGTTGTTTTGATGAAGCTTTAAGTAGTATTCTGAAATCTGAGGATCTACTGTTCTATTCATAACTCTATCAGCCATTTCTATAACCGAAACAGTTACATTTTTTTTCGCCGCTATTGCAGCAACCTCTAGTCCAATATAGCCAGCACCTATAACGACTACCTCTTTACTTCTCTCCAAATCATTTTTTATAGATTCTGCGTCATCTAGGCCTCTAAGGTAATGGATTGAACTAAGATTACTTCCAGGGAAATCTAATTTGCGAACTCTACTGCCTGTAGCAAAAACTAACTTATCAAAACTTAGATTAGTATCGTCTGATAAGAAAACCAGTTTGTTTTCAAGATCAACTTTGTTAGCTGAGGTTCCAAGCTTGAGTTGTATCTTATTCTCAGTAAAGAAATCTAACTTTTTAAAATATAGTCTCTCTTTATTAACAGAGTCTTCGAGAAAACCTTTAGAGAGAGGCGGTCTTTGGTATGGGAGATGTTCTTCTTCTCCTATCATTGTAATTGAGCCTGCATATCCCTCTTTCTTTAGAGAGTTTATACATTGGATAGCAGATTGACCTGCTCCAATTATGACTAAGTCTTCCATGCTTAAAAAAGTTCTCGATTATTTTTTTGAAACTAACTAAAGTCTACATCTAATTTAAAAATAAGGGAGAAAAAAATGATAGGAATTGTAGCTACTTTAAAGATAAAAGAAGGATCGGGTTCAGATTTTGAGGCTATTGCTTCTCAGCTAGTTGAGAAAGTGAATGCCAATGAGGATGGAGTTGTTTATTACGACCTTTACAAGGAAGATGATACGACTTATGTTTTCTTAGAAAGATACAAAGATGAGGAAGCGCACGCAGCTCATGGTAAAACAGATTATTTCAGAGAACTTGGTGCGCAAATGGGTGGCTTTATGGCAGGAGCACCAGAAATAAAGATGCTGCAATCGGTCTAGTTATATCAAATGAGGTCTCGAGAGGTATTCTCTTGACCTCATTTCTTCTAGCCTACTGATAGTCCTTTTGAAAGGTTCAGATAATCGTTCCCCTATGTAAATATCTTTCAAGTCCGCTTCCATGGACAGGATTAAGTTCACATTCCGTTCGTAGCACTCGTCTACCAAGGCAATAAACCTTCTGGCTGAATCATCATTTTCACCTCCCATCACTGGGATGGCTGACACAAAGAGAGTATGGAACTCACTGCATATCTCAATATAATCTTTTGCGCTTCTTGGTCCCTCACAGATCTCGTGAAATGATAGCCAGACAGATCCCTTAGCTAGTCTAATAGTTTTAATTTTCCTTCCAAGGATCTGAATATTCTTATCTTCGAAGAATTCATTATTGGTTAGCTCGGAGAAATTAGATTCTAACCTCATATTGCCTTGATTTTCCTCTCCGATAATAAATATTTCTAATTGTTCAAGTGTCCTGAGGCGATAATCTTGAGCGGAGTTTAATTCATATATCTCGCAATGCTTTTTTATGGATTCTATTGCCGGAAGGAATCTGGATCGATGAAGTCCATCTTTATATAGATTATCAGGGTGAGTATTTGAAGTCGTAATGAGTGTTACCCGGTTTTCGAATAACTCATTGATGAACCTCCCAAGTAACATCGCATCTCCAATATCTTCAACATAAAATTCATCAAAACAAAGGACTTCTGTTTCATTGGAGATCTTCTTCGCAGCTATTTTTAAGGGATCCTTTTGCCCAGATATCTTATCTAAATCATCATGAAGTATTTTCATGAATCGATGAAAATGAACCCTCTTTTTTTTCTTAACATCCAGAGTTTCAAAGAAAATATCCATAATTTGAGTTTTTCCTCTTCCAACCTCACCCTTAATATAATAGCCATTGATTTGTTGTCGTCTAAACCAAGATCTAGATCGTTTAGCAAGATCATCACTTAGTTCATCCAGTTCATTTAATAGAGCACTTTGTGCTTCATCAAAGCTTAGTTGTCCGTCTTCAATTAAGCTGGAGTAGAGATCAGATGGTTTCAATGCTTATGCGAAATCAGGATTATGTGTGAAGTTATGTATCTTTTCATCTGTTGGAGACCAAGGACTTGCAGTAGAACTCCAAAAATTTGAGTTGGCAGTAACCCAAGAAGAGTCATCAATACTCCCTGCCTTGATAAATTTTATATCTGGGTTTTCTTCCACGAAGGAAATAAGAGGTGACCCACACTCTTCACAGAATCCTCTAGAAACATTCGAACCAGCCGAACCTGTAACAGTAAAGAACTTGAGGTTACCTTTTACTTTTAATGAACTATCAGGAATCAACAGTATAGTTGCTTTACCGCTGCCAGTACTTTTTTTACAGTCTACACAGTGGCAATGGTGAGCTGATATGACTTGATCTCTATCAAAAAGGTAGCTTACTTTTCCACATAAACATCCGCCAGTTTGTTCTTGTTGTGTCATTTTTAATAACTCCAGTTTTTAATTTTTAGGTTTTCTCATCATTAGGGAGGGTGTTCTTTCTAAATAGTCTATATATTCCGGATCAGAGCCCCATTTTTTCATGCCTCTATTTTCTAACATTGGTATTCCACTAATTCTAGTGAGAAGTATATAAACGAAGATAGGTGATATTAGGGTAACTAACTGCCAACCATTTAAAACTGGTAAAGCTATTAGAGTGAGTCCTAACCATAATGTTATCTCGCCAAAATAATTAGGGTGCCTTGACCAAGCCCAAAGTCCGCTGGTAATAAATGCTTTATCTTTATTCTGTTGTTTTTTGAAATTTCTTTTTTGTCTATCCGCTATTACTTCAATAGAAAAACCAAAAATCCATAGAGCTAAACCCAAATAAGCCATTACGCCTAAAGGCACATTAACATTTGAAGTGATTGCGGCAAGACCCGCTGCCATTGTGAGGAAAACCCAGAGTCCACCTATGGTCCACGTCATTATGTACCAGTGAAATTGGGTTTTCATGATTGTAAATCTATCGTCTTTACCGTCTTGCTTAACTCTCATAAATAGGAAAGTACCTAGCCTTAGTGCCCAAATAGCTATTAAAGCTCCTATTAGAAGATCTCTAGGATCCATCGATGGATTTAGATAAAACCCTAAGGCTATTGCGCTCAAATATGAGATTGATCCGGTTAAATCAAAATAATGTTCGGTTTGGTAAATATAAGAAGGTATAAATATTATCCAATGTAATACATAGCTAACTGATGCACAGATAGCAAATAGCGCTATCCCATTGTAGCTCTCTGAGCCTTGACTTCCTGCAGTGGCAATAAGTATCCCTAAAGCAATAGAAATAATTGTAGATGGAATGGTTACACTTCTTTTCATAATAATTTAATGTTGTTGATACTCCATTAGAAGAGACAATAAGTTACTTTTCAAGTAATTTAAATCAAGCCCGTTTTGAAAGTTTTTCAACTAAAGTTAGTCCAATACCAACACATGGACCAATTCCAAAGACAAATAGAATTGTTCCAATCCCAACTAGCCCTCCTAGCATCCACCCCATTAGT
>CAYVAL010000022.1:0-8989 GCA_964449395.1 uncultured Gammaproteobacteria bacterium
AATCATTTCGTTTACTTTTGAGTTCTGTATCAGCAAGCAAAGAATACTCTTCCTCTAGAGAATTTATAGCATTCACTAAAGGTTGAACTTTTTTTAATACTTTTTGGTTTTTTGAACCAAATATTTTATCTAATAGACCCATACAAATTTGCTAGACGCAATTCTAACAGTTGCTAACGAATATCTGAAAAATTATCCTGAACTTGGATCAATAATTGGATCTAAATACGTGATCGGAGAGTTATTTGGATCATCATAAGTCACGACTTCCCATGTCTCAGGTCTCGCTATTAGTTCTCTGAGCAAGGCATTATTTACTGTATGTCCTGACTTAAACCCTTCAAAAGAACCTACTAAATTATGACCAAGGAGATACAGGTCTCCAATGGCATCTAAAATTTTATGTTTGATCATTTCATTTTCAAGTCTTAGGCCATCTTCATTTAAGATATCTTCATCTCCTATGGCTATAGCATTTTTTTCACTACCACCTAAAGCTAGATTGTTTTCTTTTAATGCTTCTAGGTCACTCATGAATCCAAAAGTTCTGGCACGACTAACTTCTTTAACAAATGAAGTGCTGTTAAAGTTAATAGAAGCTTTTGTTCCGTGTTTTTTTAATACTGGATGGTCCCAAACCCCTGTAAAAGCAACTTTAAAACCTTCAAATGGTGATACCTGTGCCCAGGCATCGTTGAAGGGTACTCTTACTTTTTCTTTGATCCTTATAAACTTTTTTGGAACTTCTTGTTCATGAAGTCCAGCAGACTGTATCAAGAATACAAATTGGCCAGCGCTACCATCCATTATAGGAATTTCTGCGGCATTTACTTCTACGTACGCGTTATCAATACCTAAACCAGCCATAGCCGACAGCAGATGTTCGACGGTAGAGATTTTGACATCTTTCCAGGTTAGGGAAGTAGACATTGTCGTGTCGCCAACATTTTCAGCTCTAGCCTTAATCTCAACTACAGGGTCAAGATCTACTCTTCTAAATATAATTCCTGTATCAGGAGCTGCTGGCATTAACTTTAGCATTATTGGTTCTCCACTATGGAGACCTATACCGAAGGCTTTTATTGAATTAGATAGAGTTCTCTGGGCTAACATTTCTATATTTTACTCTATTTATTTAGGTTAATTTTATTTTGTCTGCTGATCTCGAATAATAAAATACCAGCACTTACAGAAGCATTGAGGCTATCCATGTTCTTTGACATGCCAATTTTTACTAACTCATCACAATTTTCACGCGTTAATCTTCTTATTCCTTTATCTTCCGAGCCAATTATCAATGCATTTTTGTGTGCGTACTCAACTTCGTCGTAAGTCTTTGTTGCTTGTAGGTCACTGCCATAAATCATCACACCTTTATCCTTAAGAAAATTAATTGTCCTGACCATGTTTGTGACAACTACAAAAGGAATAAGTTCTGAAGCTCCGCAGGAAATTTTTCTTACTGTTGGAGTAAGGTGACAAGAACGATTTTTAGGTACTATGACTGCATCTACATCTGCAGCTGCAGCGCTCCTTAAACAGGCCCCAACATTATGCGGATCCGAAAGACCATCTAACAAGAGAAGCTTTAGTTTAGGCTTGTCTAAAATACTTTCTAGATAGTTTTCGGATTCCTCAGACCTTTTATTACACGTTATGGCAATGTTTTGATGATTTTGTTCTATAAAATTGTCTTCAAAGAAAGAGGGGTTTTCTTTTTCGATTGTTATGTTACTTTTTTCAGCCTTTTGCATAACAGATTGAATCCTGCCATTTGGTTTCTGTCCTACAAAAAGACATTGCACAGATTGAGGCCTAGTCTCAATTATCTGAGAAACGGCATTCAAACCGCATACCAGTTCTTCATTGTCTTTTAAATTCATTTGACCAACCTTAGATCTATTTTTTGAGAGAAAACCTCAACTTTTTCTATGACAGCCTTAACTTCGTCACCCAATGAATACGAATGTTTAGAGCTATTGCTTTGAAGCATCTTACTGTCTTCATCAAAAACATAATATTCATTACGTGGTAAATATTTTATATGGCATAAACCTTCAATATTAATATCTTTTAAATGGATGAATAAGCCAAAGTTTGTTACCCCAATTATCTGCCCTTTATAAGTGTTGCCTATATTCTCTGATGCAAAAGCACACTTGATATGATTTAGAGCTTCTCTCTCAGCTTTCTCAGCAATTCTTTCCTTAGTGGAACAATCTTTTGATACCTCAGTTAATTCATCGTAACTATAAACAGGCTGACTTCTTAAAGTTTGACCGGAGATTTTAACTTTTCCACCATGAGACCTTATAAGAGATTTTATTGCTCTATGAACCAGTAAGTCTGGATATCTTCTAATAGGTGAAGTGAAGTGAGAGTATGACTCGTAATTCAAGGCATAATGTACGGCAACATCCGCTTCATAAGTAGCCAGACTCATCGAATACAAAATTTGTGAGTGGATAATATTTTTATCTTTCCTGTCTTTAGAGACCTCAGCCAGGTTAGTTAACGACTTGATGTTACTTCCGTCATTTAGGACTGCATTTATTTTTCTGCTTCTTAGGAACTTTTCAAGGGTTTTTATTTTTAATATATCTGGTTTTGGATGTACTCTATAAACTGATGGCATATCATGTTTTAAACATAATTCTGCTGCAGAAATATTTGCAGCTAGCATGAATTCTTCAATCATCATATGCGAGATCTCCCGAGGGGAATCAACAAATCTTGTTACTTTTTGATTTTCCACTTTTGGTATGTAGGATGGCACCTCAAGTTCTAAAGACCCTCTCTCAACTCTATTTGTCTTAAGTCTTTTATAGATCTCTAGAAGTATTTTTAGAGAATCAGCGTAAGGTCTTTTAAATTGTTTTTTCTCAATTTCTCTTGTAACGGTTGAGTAAGTCAATCTGGATTTTGAATTAATAAGAGCCTCAAAGAATGAAGTATCAGAAAGATTTCCATCTTTATCAATCTTGGTTTTACAAACCAAACAGAATCTATCTTCATTGGGCTTTAATGAACATAGGTCATTACTCAGCTCTTCCGGCAGCATGGGAATAACCCTTTGTGAAAAATATACTGAAGTGCCTCTATCAAAGGCCTCTTTATCAAGATTACTCCCCCTATCTATATAGCGCCCTACATCTGCAATAGCAACATAGAGAATCAGATTCCCTTTTTCATCTTTT
Source organism: uncultured Gammaproteobacteria bacterium (assembly GCA_964449395.1). Classification (GTDB taxonomy): domain Bacteria; phylum Pseudomonadota; class Gammaproteobacteria; order Magnimaribacterales; family Magnimaribacteraceae; genus Magnimaribacter. The sequence goes on from CAYVAL010000022.1 coordinate 3,198, forward strand.
TCGCCTAATACGGCATCATCAAAATCTTTAGCATTTTTACCATCTATAGTTACAAAAATTTTATCTCTTAGGTCTTTAACTAGCTCTGTATCAAAAGTTCTATCTTTCAGTTTTCTAGATTCATTAATAACTGCTCTTGGCCATTCACGTCTAAGATTGTGATTAGTCACCGCCATCTCATAAGCTAAACTAAATTCATTTTCTAAATCGAAAAGGAATACTAATTCAGCTTCTGGCAAATTATTTTCTTTGGGCTGCTTGTGCATGATGAACTTACCAATACCACCTTCCTTAATCCCTTTAGGATGTGGTTTTTTAATCTTAACCCTTAAGTCATTTTCATAGCCAATAGGACTTGTATATATCCTATTTCCTCTCGTAAATACTTTCCCAATAAATTCATTTGTATTTTCTGAGATAACTTTTTCTATTTTTGCCCAACCTTTGTCGGTTAAAGTGAACTGCACTAAGTCACCTGGCATTGCCTTAAATAATTCTTTTTTGCCAAGTTTAAATTGGGAATCATATTTAAGATCATCGACGTAGAAGCCTCGAGACTTATTAGATTTTTTGACAATACCTCTCAGTATTTTAGAGGTTTGTTTACGCGAATTTTTCAAATGATAATTTTATACAATGAATTCTTAAATTGAATTTCAATAACCATTTTAAAACAATAAGACTTGTTAAAGTTATTTTTGTATTGACCTTGGGTTGCTTGCTTTTTGCTTAACTATTAAAGTTGTATACATGCATATCGGAATCATTATTTCTTTAATCTTTACAAGTGTCTTATTTTTTCTCTGGCAGTACTCAAAGGGCGAACAAATAGGAAAAAGAATTGGGTTTTTGTTGAATATATGGGGTGCAGTAATAGCATTCTATTTACTGATGATTGTTTTTTTATAACTGGAGAAAAATATGTCGGTCAAACATTATGATTGGTCAGCTTATCATGCTTATGTAAGGCCAACTAAAATTGCAATTAGAGATTTGAGTGCAAATCAAACCTTAACCTATAAAGAGCTTGATGACAGGGCTTGTCTTCTTGCTAGTTGGTTACAAAAAATTGGAGTTGAGAAGGGGGATCGAGTAGCAATCCTATCTCAAAACTGTGCAGAATTTTTTGAACTAGAATTTGCATGCGCAAAGATAGGAGCAATAGAACTTCCTCTTAATTGGAGGTTAACAAAACCTGAGCTCGAATACATTCTTAATGACAGTACTCCAAAAGTCCTAATATATGATGAATCATTCTCTGATATATCTAATGAACTAGTAAAGGATTGTGGCGTTTCTGATTTTTTAGAAATTAATAAGAATGAGCCTAATAGTCAGTATGAGGTTACTTTAAGAGAATCTAGCCCTGACTTTAATGAGCCTGAGATTAGTCAAGAAGATCTCATCATGATCATGTACACATCGGGAACCACTGGCCATCCAAAAGGTGCAATGATTAATCATCAAATGCAACTTTATAATGTAATTAATCTTGCATCACCAGCATTTGTAGCAACAGATACTGTTCAATTGGTTGTACTACCTCTTTTTCATACAGGAGGTATGAATTGTTATGCCAATCCAGTTCTTCATTCGGGAGGAGAGTTGATTCTCATCAGAGATTTTGATCCTGGTTTAGCTTTATCTATTATAGGAAATCCTGAATATAAGGTTTCTCATTTTTTTGCAGTACCTGCTCCATATCAATTCATGATGAACCACCCCGATTTTGCTAAAACTGATTTATCTAGCTTGAGGATTGCTGGAATAGGTGGGGCACCATGTGCTGAAGCTATTCTAAAAACCTGGGCTGATCGAGGTGTTTCAATGATCCAAGGATGGGGCATGACTGAGACAAGTCCTGGCGGTATTGGTCTTCCTGCTGAAGACGCAGAAAGAAAATTGGGGTCAGCCGGCAAACCTCTTTTACACACAGAAGTCAAAGTAGTAGATGACGAAGGCAATACACTTCCCTGGGGTGAAGTAGGAGAGCTCTATATTAAAGGACCGAACATAACACCTGGTTATTGGAATAATCCTGAAGCTACAAAGAACTCTTTTGAAGACGGTTGGCTGAAAACAGGTGATGCAGCCCGATTTGATGATGAAGGTTTTGTTTATCTAGTTGATCGATGGAAGGATATGTACATATCAGGAGGAGAGAATGTATATCCAGCTGAAGTTGAAAATGTTCTCTATCAACTACCTCAAATTGCTGAAGCGGCTATCATTGGTGTTCCGGATGAAAGATGGGGAGAGACTGGTGTCGCCTTTATTAGTCTTAAATCTAACGAATCAATTGAAGAAAAGGACATTATCCAGCATTGCATAAATAACCTAGCTAAATTTAAGGTTCCTAGTTCTGTTGAGTTTATAGAAGCTCTGCCCAGAAATGCTACAGGAAAAGTTCTTAAGAGAAATTTAAGAGAGGATCTTTTGGGATCAGAAGCTCCTGCAATATCATGATGAAACTTTATGATTTCCCCGGAGCACCCAATCCCAGGAGAGTGAAGATTTTCGCTGAAGAAAAGAAAATATCTCTAGAGCTAATAAATTGCGATATGGCAAAGAGAGAGCACAAGTCCCCCGAGTTTTTAAAGAAAAATCCAAGTGGAAAAATTCCTGTTTTAGAGCTTGAAGACGGCAGATGCATAGCAGAATCTATTCCCATTTGTAGATATTTAGAGAGCTTAGAACCAGAGCCTAACTTATTTGGTGAAGATGCTTATGAGGTTGCTTTTATAGAAAGTAGAAATAGACATATTGAGTTAGAGCTATGGACCCAGATCGGTACCTCTTGGGTAAATGGCCCTATAGTTGGATCTATGGGTTTATTTCAGCAGATTCCAGATGCAAAAGTGGCAAGTGATAAGAATGTAAAATCATATTATAAGAGATTAGATAATGAATTCTCTTCTTCAGAGTACGTTGCAGGAAATAGATATACAGTTGCAGACATTACCCTCTTGTCGGCAATTGATTTTGCTTCGAGCATGGTAGATCTAAAGCCTGATGAGAGTTTAGATAACCTATACAGGTGGCATCATCAGATTTTAAGTAGACCTAGCTCAAACATTTAAAAATCCTATGCAAAATAAACACCCTGAACTTAATAAACGAGCCCAGGGATGGTTAAATTTTTTGTATCGTAAAGCAACTACACCTGATGATTGGTCGGAGGATGGTTCTCCAAAAGAATGGTGGGACCAAACCTCTACTGCCCCTATGTGCTCTTTCCCAAGATTTGATCTCCAAGAGTCCACTTACGCTATAGGTTTGATGGCTGATAAGACTCCTGCTTGGAGAGAAGTCTATTCAGAAATCCTAGATGAAATAGCAGAACGCTCAATAACTTATTGGGCGGCAGTTGATTGGCTAACACAGTTTGGTCATGATCCTGACAGACCCAATTATCCTGAAGCATGGAAAGGAACTCTTATTCCAGAAGAATTTTGGGGTAATTATGACGCTCCTGGATGGACTGCTAATGGCATCGCTCCTTGGGGATTTCATGCAGACCCCATAGGTGCGGACGGCAACTTATTCTTTAAGGGCTGGTTGAATTTAACTCAATCTTTGCACACTTATGTGAGTGGATTTAATAAATGGTCAACTCCTTTTAATGTAGCTGGGGCGTATAATTCTCGATTTGAATGGACTCAACATCAGCTAGCTGATCACTTGCATCAGCAATGGTCCAAAACCCCCATGGGACCTCATTGCGAAAATACCAAAGCTTGGCCTTTTTGTTTGTCAGCAGCAGGTCTCGGTTTGATGATGTACGATAAGATTTTTGATAATAATTTTCATAGTTCTTATTCAAATTGGCTATCTTTTACAAAGGATAAATATTTTGGGTTCAACAAGAATGGCTCTTTAGAGTGGGTCACTATGTATTTTGATGAGATTAATGATCATCATCACAGAACATTACCTACACATGGTCTTGCAGTAGCTTTTTATGCCAAGCCACAAGATCCAAAGTTCGCTGAACTGCTTTATCGAGGGGCTATAAATTTCCTAGGATGGGATAATCCATCTATTCCGATAACCAATAAATTCATGCAAGATCCACGTATGTTTGCCCTCGGATTAACTATGTCTAAAGAGTTCGACGATCAGGTTACGCATGAGAGATTAAGAAAATATGCAGAAGAAAATTTTGAACCTCAATTTTTTGGGCTTAATGATAGTCAATTTGGATTTTGGTTTAACCTTGGAGAAAAATGGCCAAGAGGCCAACTTTCTGCTTTGGCTATGTGTGCAGAGGTTTGTGAACCCGAAGCATGGGAAAATCTTTTCAATAAACCGAACCTGACTAAATTCTATTCACCAAGCATTCAAGGAATAGATTTTCCTGCTTTATTTATTGAACGAGCCTTCCACGATGACGAGCAAGGTAAACTATATTTTGGTATATGTGATGGAGATAAAACTAAGACAAATCAAAAGACCGCTATTGAGGTCATTAATATTCCTAATGTTAATTCAATAAAAATTTTGTGTGACGGAAAAGAATTTAAAGATTACACGATATTAGATGATTCTAAAATATCTATAAACACTGAAGTGAAGAATCATAATTTTGAAATTATGACGGGCTATTTTTTATCTCAGCAAGAGGAAGAGGATTTAAATAAAAGACTTAAAGAAGTTAAGAATCTGGGAGGAAAAAGGTCTAGCCACTCTTCCGGCTTATCTTCAAGATTAGTCCTGCCTTCTAACCTTAATTCGTGTGGTTGTTGTTGATACTTTTTTTAAAAGAATCTAATGTAAATAGTTATTAATTTTTGTTATTGGTTTTATGTCTCTTTCAGAATTTTCATTAAAAGGTAAGAAAGCTTTAGTTATAGGCGCAAGACGAAATATGGGCAAGGGTTTTGCTCTGGGTCTGGCTGAGGCAGGTGCGGACGTTGCAGTCACAGATATAAATACTGAATCTGGTCAACTTGATGCTGTTAGTGAAGAAATTAAGGCCATGGGAAGAAAATCAATCTCTATTAAAACAGATATTTCCTCTCAAGCAGATGTAAGAAGCATGATGGATAATGTAATCCAAGAGTTCGGAGGTATTGATATTTTGATGAATGTGGCAGTCATGTATCACATGAAATCTGTTGTTGATTTAGATGAAGAGAGTTGGGAGAAACTTAGTAATGTTAATTTGAAAGGTTACTGGCTTACTATTCAGGAAGTTTCTCCAATAATGAAGAAGCAAGGCAGTGGTAGCATAATTAACTTAACCTCCAGAGGAGGGCTAAAGGCACATGCCGACAAAGCTATGGGTAATTACGCAATAGTTAAATCAGGTATAGCCATGATGACGAGACAATATGCTAGATACCTAGGGCCTCACAATATTAGAGTAAATGCAATTGCCCCTTCTTTAGTTGAATGGGAAGAGTTTCCTGGACAAGAAAATTTGAGTGAAAAAAAATCAACCATTCAAGAACAGAAAAAAGAAATATCGGAACAAGAAAAATTTGAGGCTTGGTCAACTGGACCAGAAAATATACCTTTAGGTCGTGTTGCTACCTTTAATGAGATGGCCAATGCAGCTGTCTTTCTTGCATCTGATGCTTCTAGTTATGTGAATGGTACTATCCTGAATGTAGATGGCGGCTACATGGCATAATGTTTGATTGGAAATTTAACCATCTTGGAATGATGGTAACTGATCGTGATGAGATCTTATCTTACTATCAATCAATTGGATTAGGAATCAGTGTAGGACCACAACCTTTATTACCTTATATCGAAGGTGAAGGAGAAATAACTTTTTTTAGCGAACT
>CAYVAL010000023.1:0-8850 GCA_964449395.1 uncultured Gammaproteobacteria bacterium
GAGATCTAAAGGCAATCTTGAAGGCCTAGAACTGAGCTAATTATTGTATAAATTAGAGATTCTACAAGCGCCCTTTCTGAAATCTGATCTGGATGAGATATGGCACATAAATCAAGAAAACATTCCTGAAGTTGGTGATGTTTCCGATCTTGAAAGATTGGAAAAGTTAACAGACTGGAGCAGTCATGTCATCGTTGTTAGGGAGTATGATATAGCAGGATTTATAATCCTCATGAGAGAGGGACAAACTTACGACTCGCTAAACTATGATTTTTTTAATTCTCAAAATTTTCCTTTTCTTTACGTAGACAGAATAGCCATAAAAGATGGTCATAGACGAAAAGGTTTGGGACGTATGATTTATGAAAAAACAATAGACATAGCAAAAGATCTTAACGTAAGTACATGTTGTGAAGTTAATACCATTCCCAGAAATGACCCCTCTTTAGCTTTTCATGCCAGTTTTGGATTCAAGGAAGTTGGCACTAAGGACTATGATGACCACAGTGTGGTTTATTTAACTAAGACTTCTGTTTAGAAGCTTCATCTTTAAAAAAGTTAACTAACCCTACACCCGTAATAATCAGAAAGCAGCCAACGAGCATTGTTGAGGTAATGGCTTCATCGAGAAATAGATTTGCCCATAACATTCCCGAAACAGGCACGATCAGAACAACGGTGGAAGCTTTTACAGGACCTACTCTCTTAATCAAAACCACATACCCCATATAAGCTAAACCTGTGCAGAGGAATCCTAAAAGAAATACGCTTAGCAACACTTCGTTAGGATGATTTAGGTTCAATCCATTTTCAAGAAAAGTGAAAGGGAATACTAAAAAGGTTGCAACCAAAAGTGTCATAGATGCTAAATAAGTTGCGTCTATTTCTTTTGTTGTAAAAATAAAATTTGAGCTAAAAGCATAAAAGAAAGAAGCTAAAAGACAGAGGATTAGTGCAAATAAAGAGAATTCCAATGACTCATATCCAACAAATACAAATAACCCCACCATGCCAATGAATATACCCAACAACTGAGTCCAATTTGAACCAAGTCTTAACCAAAGACTGGCAATAATAAAGGCAAATAAAGGAGTTGTTCCATTCAATACAGACATAGTTCCTGCGTTAAGATCAATTGCTGCTCTAGAGAAAAGATAGAATGGTATTGAAGCATTTATACACGCAAGAAAAAGAATTGACGGAAAATCATCTTTTATATTTTTAAGATGTTCTTTTGTAATAAAGAAAGGACTTAATATTAAAGATGCAATTAGTAACCTAGAGAAAACCAAAGTAATAGGGCCAACTTCAGGGGCTGAAATTTTTATAAACAAGAAAGATGAACCCCACGCGATACCTATGGCAATAATGAGGGACCAGTCTATAACTGTATTCTTATACATTAATATTATTTTTTATCTAAGGAAAACTAGTAGGGTCGATCCCCAATAATGGTCACTCTTTCTACCTTTCTTACGTTAGGCCAATAATCAGAATTTGCATAGTGCTGACAAGCTCTATTATCCCAAAATGCAATGGAATTATCTTGCCAAGCGAAACGGCATTGGTATTCAGGGACAGATGCCCTTGAATATAAAAATTTTAACATTTCTTTTGAATCTTCAGGATCCCAGTCTTTGATATATTGAGTGAATGCAGCATTTACGTAAAGAACCTTTTTATTGGTATCAGGATGAGTTCTTATTACTGGATGCTCAGGCATAGGATATTCTTGATTGAACGCTTCGATTTCTTCATCAGACTTACCCTCTTTTATTAGACGGTTTCTGAAATTTGCAAAATCATGGACAGCGATAGCCCCTTCAAGCTTCTCTTTTACTTCATCACTGAGGCCTTCATAAGCTGCATACATATCTGCAAATAATGTATCTCCTCCATGTAGAGGTTTTTCAATCATCCTTAATACAGAGCCGAGGGAAGGTTTTTCTCTCCATGTCACATCGGAGTGCCAAGTATTCTCCCTGCCCTTACTTTTCTCATTGTGAGTTATAACTAACACCTCAGGAAAAAGATCTTTTTTTGGCGCAAAAGGATGAATCTCTAAATCACCAAAATTCTTAGAAAAGTCTATATGTTGTTCTGTAGAAATATTCTGGTCTCTAAAGAAAATAACCTTATAGGTTAATAAGGCTTCGTAAATTAAACTTTTTGTATCAGGTTCAAGAGGTTGGGATAAATCTATTCCAAGTATCTCACCCCCAATTGTTGGGCTGAGTCTATTAACCGTAAACGGTAAATCTTTGTTTTCAAAAACTTCCGGACTAAACTTATTCATAATCTTCTCCCTAGCGGTAATCATCAACAAGCTTTCGAAGCTTGTCAATCTCCAAAGAAGATTGTGTTTCATTATATTTATTCATATTCTGATAAGACCAAACAGGACTTGGCCATGCATCATCATCTTTGTATCTGGCTATAATATGGGTATGTAATTGCGGAACAAGGTTACCTAAGCTCGCTATATTCATCTTATGAGAGTTATATAAACCGGACATAGCTTCTAAAAGATAGTTTGTCTCTTTTTGGTAATCAATCTGTGCAGATGGACTGAGATGAAAAAGTTCAGTCACACCTTGTAATCTAGGTACTAAAATGATCCACGGAAAATTAGAAACATCCATTAATAAAACTTTACATAACGGGAGATCTCCTACGAAATAGGTATCCCCATCTAGTCTTTCGTCTAATTTAAATTCCAATCTTAATCTAAGAAACGTTTCTTTCTTTGCCTTCCCAATAAGGAGCTCTTAGATCTTTTCTAAGTATTTTTCCTGAAGGGTTTCTAGGTAACGCTTCTATATGCTCAACTGTCTTAGGACATTTGTAACCTGCAATTTGAGTTCTGACATAAGAGATTACATCTGACTCCTTTAGCGGATCACCTTCAGTTTGGACTATGAATGCTTTTGTAGCTTCTCCCCATTTATCATCTGGAATACCTATTACAGCTGCATCAGCTATTTGAGGATGACTCAGTAACGCGTTCTCAACTTCGGCTGGATAAATATTTTCTCCTCCAGAAACAATCATGTCTTTCACTCTGTCGTGAATATACAAAAACCCTTCATCATCAAAGTAGCCAATATCTCCTGAATAAAACCATCCGTCTTTGATTGATTCTGCTGTAGCTTCTGGCCTATTCCAATAGCCCTTCATGTTATTAAGAGATTGAATAATTACCTCCCCAACCTCTCCTACAGGAACATCATTATCATCTGAATCCACCACTCTTAAACCAACATCCTTTCCAGCCTTTCCACAGGATCTTAATTTTCCCCTAGAAACGTCATGATCTTCAGGGTACAAAAAGGTTATTGCCCCATTTGTTTCTGTCAGTCCATATACTTGCCAGAAATCACACTGCATCAAGTCCATAGCCTTGATTAACGTATCATCAGTGATAGGGGAGGCACCGTAAATCACTGTTTTTAGAGAAGAGAAATCTGTATTTTCTGCCTCTGGATGTTGAACTAAGAATAGAATTACTGCCGGAACAAAAAGAGCATGTTGTATTCTTTCTTCTTCAATTAACCTAAGTATGAGTGTCGGATCAACCTCAGGTATGATTATGTTCTTTGCACCAGTTACCATGCCGGCCAGACCCATGTTTGTACCTGCTACATGGAATATTGGCATACATACAAGATTTATCTCACCTTCATTCATCTCCCTGTACATAGAGTCTTCATTCATTAAGAAGCAACTACTAAAATTATCATTAGTTAATTGGACTCCTTTAGGGTGGCCAGTGGTGCCGGATGTATAAAGCTGTATGACATCATCATCACCCTTGCTTTCTAACATAGGATCTAGATTTTCCTGTGAATCCCTCCAGATAATATAGTCTTCCCACTCTTCATGATTACCACCTACGGTTATTATTTTTTTAATAGTAGGTATATCGTTCTTTATTTCTTCTATTAATCCAAAGAACTCAGGACCAACAAGCAAAACTTCACTTTTAGAGTCATTGATTATGTAAGCAACTTCTGGGGGAGCTAATCTCCAATTGATACCTACAGTTACAGTATTAGACTTAATGGTTCCGTATAGAAACTCAAAGAATAAGTCTGAGTTCTTACCTAGAAAAGCGACTCTGCTATCCGGTTTACAACCTAAACCGATAAGCCCTTGCGCCACCTTGTTGGCATAAGAATCAAGCTCATTATAAGTTGTCTCATTATATATAAACTTGTGTGCTACATCGCCCCCTGATTCAGCAACTCTCCATCGAAATAGATCGGCGATTGTTTTTTCATATGGTATTTCCATTTTTCTCTCCTAGACCCAGCCCAAAGGCTTTAATTTTCTTTCAACAAACTCTTCTGGTATATCTTCTAATAATGTACCCATGGTGTCATTCCATCTATTTAGATAGCCAAACAATGAGATAACTGAAACTATATCCACTATTTGAGTCTTTGAATAATATTTTTTTAAATTCTCAAAGTGCTCTTTAGTGGTTTGATTTGGTGTCCTGCCGGAAGCAAATGCTACATCCAAGACTGCTTTTTCAGCATCTGAATATTTATCACTTTCAGAATACCTCAAAATATCAGCTATTTTTTCCTCATTAATACCTGCCCTTTCTGCTCCATGTGATGTATGAGCCTGGCAATATTTACATCCTGAGGAGAGGCTAGAACCGAGTGCTATCAGTTGCTTTGTACCAATATCTATCTCATTAGACATAAAAATAGTCATTGCAAGATTTGAGAAGGCCTTCAGAAGTTCCGGTTTCTCTGCCATTGTCAAATAAGCATTAGGTAGGTAACCCATTGATACCTCAACAGATTTAAAGATCTCATCCAACTCCTGAAAATGTTCTTTGGAGCTTGTGCCTAGGTAAGTTAGTTCGGTGTCTTTCATGTTTGTCATAAGTAATTTTAAAACCCACCCAAGATAGTTGAGTTTAAAAAATCTTTCAACAAAGAAAGATGGAAAAAAATAAGCTAATTATTAGATTTTATAAGATCTAATTCTTGAAACTCGTGTTGGATGGATAATTCAATTAATTTTCTCCAAAGTGGTTCGGCTATATCTTTGCTCAATCCGCATGAATCTCCGAAGCTTGTAACTTTAGAAATAACGTCTTCGATTCTATCTTCATCGATTATGAGATTCTCATCATTTTTAACCAACGCAGCCATTTCGATACATTTTTGTCTCCTTGCTAGCAGGAGCACTAGTTCTTTATCAAGAAGATCGATTTCTTCTCTAACCTCTTTCATTGTTATTGTCATGATCAGATATTTTTTTTTGAGCATTATATATCACTTCAATTTATTCTTGCTCTGGAGATTTAATAGATATAAATTTGATCAATGGAAATTATTAAAGACTTGATTAAGCTACAACCCGAAATGCAAAACTGGAGAAGAGATATTCATTCCCATCCAGAAATAGCCTTCGAAGATCACAGAACTGCACAAATAGTTGCAGAGAAATTAGAAAGTTTCGGCATAGAGGTTGAAACAGGTATAGCCGGAACTGGTGTTGTGGGTACCTTAAAAAAAGGCACTGGAAATAGATCTGTGGGGCTCAGAGCTGACCTTGACGCACTTTTAATTCATGAAGCTAATGACTTTGCTCATAAGTCCCAAAATCCAGGAAAAATGCACGCCTGTGGACATGATGGACACACCACTATGCTTTTAGGTGCAGCAAAGTATTTAGCCGAAAAAGGAAATTTTGATGGAACTGTAAACTTTATTTTTCAGCCTGCGGAGGAAAATGAAGGAGGTGGTAAAGCTATGATAGATGAGGGGTTGTTTGATAAATACCCTGTTGAGTCTGTTTACGGAATGCACAATATTCCTGGTATGCCGGTAGGGTCGTTTGCCATTAAGCCAGGGCCTATCATGGCAGCTTTTGATATCTTCAATGTAAAGATAATAGGAAAAGGTGGACATGCTGCAATGCCTCAAACAACTATAGATCCTATAATTATCGGTACAAAGGTTATAGAAGCTTATCAATCTATAGTAAGTAGGTACATTGATCCTCAAGAACCTGTTGTATTAAGTGTCACTCAATTTCATGGTGGAGATGCTTACAACGTTATTCCAAATGAAGTGGAAATAAAAGGATGCACCAGATGCTTTTCACCTAAAGTTCAAACTCAGCTAGAAAAACAGATGCATCAAATAACAAGTTCTATTAGCGCTGCTTATGGTGCTGACTTCGAATTTGAATTTGAACACAGATATCCAGCAACGATAAATACTCATGATGAGGCTGAACTATCTGGAAAAGTAGCGCAAAGCATATCTGGAGAAAGTATGGTCAATCTCTCCCCTACACCAGGAATGGGATCAGAAGATTTTGCTTACATGTTGCAAGAAAAACCTGGAAGCTATATTTGGATTGGTAATGGTGATGGCGAGGGATCATGTATGATTCACAATCCAGGGTATGACTTCAATGATGAAATACTCCCTATAGGTGCAACCTATTGGGTAAAAATGGCAGAAGAGATCCTATCTCCAATCAAATAATTTAAATCTTTTCATTAAAGGGGTTGGGGCCAAAACGGTTGTCCTCCTCCTCTCCTTCCTGCGCCATAAAATATATAAAAAGGAAAAGGGCCATAAAAGAAATTAAATTAAAAATAAAAATACTTGGAAGTAAGGATGGTGCAACCTGTAAACCCACGTACCACCATCCGGACATATTCAAATCATGAAATCTCCTTACTGCTATAGTTATAGATGGAATAAAAGTTACTAAAATAGCCATTCCAAACCAAGATTGAATAAATAACTCAACTAACTGCGTAGGGTTACCACTCTGTAATTCTGAACCAGATAAAGCGCTATTAAATTCTTTTATGTTCAAACTAAAAGTGAGCATATAAAGAAGAATGCAGAACAGAAAGAACCACCAAAACTCTGACCGTGTAGCTCTGCCAGAAACATTTACATAATTCTTAAATGCAGAGACTACTGAATCAAAAAAGTTCATCAGATTTTATAAGTATTTAGCTAATTCTATCTTGATATAGTATAGCCCTGCTGTTCAAGCACAAAGCGATCTTCAGATAGATTTCTAATGCTTGCCACTTTACCCGATTCATTAAAAGTAAATCTATGCATGCTAACTGCTTCAAAAGGCAACCCAGATGATGGTTCAATGTCTTTGGATTGGTGCAATACATAAACAACAGATGCATTACTAAGAACTTCTATAACATTTGATTCTTCTGGAACCCATTCGTCTGCATTTCCTGATTCCATATTATTTAATACTTCGAGCTTTGAATAATTAGCCGAGATTATGCCTCTAGCAACAGAGACGTTAAGGGTATTTCCGTCTCGCTCAAGGGTCGTATTAACTTCTTCACCTGGTTTTCCCCTAAAGTTTAATCTATCCATATTAGTCTCATTCACTTCGACACCATTAACTGAAGTAAAACGGTCTCCAACTTTTAAGACTTCTGAAGCGGGGCTTTCAGGTGTTATAGCAGTTATAACCATAGTCCCTGGTTCTGCATCAGGGTTATAAGTAAAACCAAAACCAACGTAACGACCGGGATAATTTCTACCATCTTCAGCCATGTGTTTTTTAACATATGCAATGGCCTCATCCTTACCTGTATAGCCGGCTTCTATCCAGCCTCTAGCAACATCTTCATTTGAAGATTCATGATGCATTGAAAAAAGATTAAGACTGATAAAGCCTAGAACCAAACCGAAAGATTTTAATATTTTCATCGAATTTCTCCTTAAGTAAGAGAATACTACTTCATAAAAAAATAAATAAAGAGTATTTTATTAAAAAAATTGTTAGGTGGTGGTAGCCCGTAGGAGAATCGAACTCCTGTTGCCTGGATGAAAACCAGATGTCCTAACCACTAGACGAACGGGCCGAAAGTGGGCATTGTATGGAGGCTAAGCTTCAAGGTCAAATCTATTTTTTAATCAACAGTGTAATCATTATTTGTTGAGCGTGTATAGACAATTCCAGCTACCAAAACAGCGCTAGCAATCATCCCAATCCAAAATGCTTGTGTAGAAAGCATTAACGCTATATCCGAGATATCAACAACACGAATTTCCTCTGAGGCTATGGGGAAGCTGTCTGCCCGACTCCAGAAACCCAGTCTATTATCTATAAATTCCCATACTTCATTAGTTTTGAAAACAATACGCTCTAGCACAATAGTTGCTACGAGAGGCACAGCCGCACCTATTACAGGCCTTCTTGCATAAGTGCCAGCAAACATTAACCATAAAAATATTGGTAAGCTCCATAAAGCCTGAGCCCATAGACTAAATATAATCCTAAACCAGTCGGTGATTAAATAGCCCGTCCATACGTAGCTAAACGAGACAATATCGTTAGTAACAAAGAAAATTGATGCACTGATCTGTGCTACAAGTTGTAATAAAATTATATTAGGGATCACCAGTAGAGGTACGACTACAATAATGAAAAGTAATTTTGACAAGACAGTTGTTAAATCTGAAACAGGCATAGATCTCCAGAATATCAGGCTCTTGTCTTTCCTTTCGTCAGCAAAAGTGGAAAGGCTATAGGCCAGCATACCAAAACCTACAGTTAGAAGGATGGGTAATCCTAAAACTATTAGACCTGCACGAATAACTCTCGCTTTTGTTTCGGACGAAGCACTTAACATGCCTTCTACAAATCCCTCATCATAAATCTCTGTTGTAAAATTGAATTCTGCAGTTTGTATATTTGTTACACCAAAATAAACTGAGGCAATAACAAAACATAAGACCACAGCTACAGCAAACGGGGCGTAGATAAAAGCAAGTTTGTGCTCTTGAATTTCTCTTCTAATCATCGTGAAAATCACTTTCATCA
>CAYVAL010000024.1:0-8592 GCA_964449395.1 uncultured Gammaproteobacteria bacterium
AATGCTCGTGCATTTATATGAAAAAAGATAAAGACAATAAAACCAACTTCGGTTTTAAGGAAGTTGATTCAAACGAGAAGGCCAATCTCGTTGGTAATGTATTTGATACGGTTTCTAAAAACTATGACCTCATGAATGACTTGATGTCATTTGGCATTCATAGACTTTGGAAAAGGGTTACGATTGAAACTTCTGGAATAAAAGATGACTTTATCGTGCTGGACCTCGCTGGAGGTACCGGCGATATGGTCAAACTCATGAGAGATAAAATATCTGATAAAGGTACTTTGATACTTAGTGATATTAATGCGTCAATGTTGAATGAAGGCAGAAATCGCTTAATAGATGAAGGTATTCAGGATGTACAAGCAGCACAAATAGATGCCCAGTTTCTTCCTTTTAAAGACAATACTTTTGATTTGATAACTATAGCCTTTGGATTGAGGAATGTTACTGATAAAGAAAAAGCTCTTTATTCTATCCATAAAGCACTCAAGCCAGGCGGAAAGTTAATTATTTTAGAGTTCTCAAAACCTCAAAACGAAGTTTTTAGAGAAATATATGACTTATTTTCTTTCGAAGTTATACCAAAGATTGGTGAATTTATAGCCCAAACAGAAGAGAGCTATAGATATCTTGCTGAATCAATTAGGATGCACCCGACTCAAGATGAGTTAAAAAAATTAATGGAAGATTCAGGTTTAACGAAATGTAGATATGAAAATTTAACTAACGGAATAGTGGCCATACATTCAGGACAGAAAGGAATGATTGATGTTTAAAGACTCCTTTAGACTCTTTAAGATACTTAATACCTTGCTTAAGGCTCGCCTAGATAAGGAGCTTGAGACATTCACAAAACCTAAGATAATTTCTTTCCTTTTATTCATATCTCCGTGGCGCCTTTATTCTTCTGAAAAGGAATCAGGAGAAAGATTGAGACTTGCTTTAGAAGACTTAGGCCCTATTTTTATTAAATTTGGTCAGCTACTCTCCACCAGACCAGATGTAGTTCCCGGGGAAATAGCAAAAAGTCTGAAAGCACTTCAAGATGATTTGCCCCATTTCTCTGATAAAGAAGCTATAAGCATAATTGAAAAAGAACTAGGATCGAATATCAGTTCGAATTTTGAAGACTTTAACCCCTCCCCATTAGCCGCAGCTTCTATTGCACAAGTTTATTCAGCAAAACTCAGAGCTAATCAAAAAAAAGTAGTCATTAAAGTTGTTAGGCCAGGCATAAAAAAGACTATACAAAGAGATATTTCTTTAATGAAAAGAATTGCCTCATTTTCAGAAAGAAGATTTGAAGATGCAAAAAGGCTTCAGCTTTCAAAATTAGTAGCGGAATATGAAGCGGTCATTCTATCAGAGCTTGATATGAGGTTAGAGGCCTCAAACATAAAGCAAACAAGTAGGAATTTTGAAGATAATAATCTTCTCTATGTCCCAGAAGTCTATCTGGATTATTGTTCAGAGAATTTACTGGTAATGGAGATGATTGAAGGTATTCCAGTAGATCGTATAGAGACACTCAATGATCTTGGAGTTGATCTTAAGCTGGTAGCAGAAAGAGGAGTAGAAATTTTTTTAAAACAAGTTTTTATAGACAACTTTTTTCATGCGGACATGCATCCCGGCAATATTTTCATAGATGCTAAAAATCCTTCTGATCCAGCCTATGTTGCGGTTGATTATGCCATTGTAGGGTCGCTCAGTGAGGAAGAACAATACCAAATTGGAAGAATGCTAGTTGCCGTTATAGGAAGAGATTTTAGAGAGGTTGCCAACATATTAATTGAATCAAAGTGGGTAAATCCAGAAACAAGAATCAATGACTTAGAGAATACGATTAGAGCGGCCTGTGAGCCTATCTTTGACCAACCCATGGAAAAGATTAATTTTGGAGAAATGTTATTATTTATATTTGATTCTGCAAGAAGGTTCGATTTACGAATGCAACCATCCCTGATGCTGCTTCAAAAAACTCTGGTTAATATTGAAGGCCTAGGTAAACAACTTTATCCAGCTTTAGATTTCTGGTCTATTGCAAATCCTTTCTTAAAGAATTGGATTTCAGAAAGATACAACCCAAAAAAACTTGCTGATTGGGCAAAAAGAAACTCGTTAAGTTGGCTTGAAAAAGCAAGAAATTTTCCAGATATAGCTGAAACAGCAATAGAGCAAGTTTCAAAAATGGAAGAGTATCAAAATGCCAATGAAGAGAGGCATAAACAACTTATGAATAAAATCTATGAGCAGGGAAAGCTTAATAGAGTTCTCCTTTTAGGTTTTATTATTTTGATCCTATTTCTTATAATCGATTAAGCAGATGAAAGAAGATTTCCTACACAAACTCTTTAATATTATTGAGGAAAGAAAAAATTCTACCAGTGAAGATTCATATGTGAAATCCCTTTTTGAGCAGGGATCCACAAAAATAAATGAAAAGATCTTAGAAGAATCTCTTGAACTAATGGAAGCCACATCTGATCTATCGGATGAGAAGAAAGAAAAAGTTATACATGAGACAGCAGATTTATGGTTTCATACAATGATTCTTTTAAGTAATGAAGAAGTAAAAATAGAAGAAGTACTCGCAGAGCTTAAATCTAGATTTGGCACATCAGGTCATCTAGAGAAAGCTTCAAGAGGAGTATCTGACGAGGAGAAATAATATGGGAATTGGTGGAATAGGTATTTGGCAGATTTTAATACTCTTGGTCGTAATACTTTTAGTGTTTGGCGGAACAAAAAGAATCAAAAGTTTAGGCTCCGATTTAGCCAATACTATTAAAAGCTTTAGAAAGACCATGGATGAAGAAGATAAAGACAAATAACTTCTTATGTTCGATATCGGATTACTTGAGCTCCTTCTAATTGCCACTGTTTCACTGCTTGTCCTAGGCCCAGACAAATTACCTGGCGCTGTACGCTCAGGAGCAAAGGCTATCTACTGGTTTAAAAAGCAAGCATCCAGCGCTAAAGAAGAAATCAATAAAGCATTTGATCTAAATGAAGTTTATCAAGACTCAAGAAATGAAAAGATTCTTGAAGATATAGAAGAAGATAAGGGTTAAATAGTAATGGAGAAAAGCTCATTCTTGGGACATTTACAAGAGCTAAGATCAAGAATTCTTAAATCTTTAGCTGTGATTCTCTTATGTTTCTTAAGCTTGATATATTTCTCTAATGATATTTATTTATTACTGTCTGAACCCCTTCTGAGTTTCCTGCCATCTAATTCATCAATGATAGCAACTGAGGTTGCTTCTCCTTTTTTAACACCCTTAAAGCTAACTTTTTATGTTTCTCTGCTTGTATCAATGCCATTCCTACTTAATCAAATCTGGAGATTTATTGCTCCTGGGATGTATGAAAATGAAAAGAGCCTCAGCTTCCTGATAATGCTTTCCAGCCTCTTACTATTTTACTTAGGGGTATTGTTTACTTACTTCCTGGTGCTGCCTTTAGTTTTTGGGTTCTTCACAGGAGCAGCTCCTGCAGGAGTTTTAATCATGACAGATATAAGCCGTTACTTAGATTTTGTACTTAGCATGATGTTTGCTTTTTCATTTGCCTTCGAGATACCTGTATTTATATTTCTATTAATATGGAGTGGAATAAGTAGTTCGGATAGTCTGAAAAGCAAAAGACCTTATGTAATTATTGGATGTTTTACGGTTGGTATGCTGATAACACCTCCAGATGTTATCTCACAATCATTACTAGCTATACCTGCCTGGATATTGTTTGAATTAGGTATAGTCATGGCAAAAATCTTAGTTGAAAAAAAGGATCAAAAATCATAATTCAAACCAGAACGTAATAGGACCTTCATTAACTAGGCTAACCGACATATCGGCACCGAACATGCCTAGGGCAGGTTTTTTATATTTTTCTTCTATTAATTTTTGAAAATCATCAAACAACTGATTGCCAGCTTCAGGACCAGCTGCATGAGAAAAACTTGGTTTAGTTCCTTTTTTTGTTCCTACCGATAAAGTAACTTGAGGAACGATTAAAACATCGTTATTCGTTTCGATAAGGCTCATTGATACTTTGCCTTTTAAGTCATTGAAAATTTTATAATTCAATAATTTATCTGTGAGTGACTCCAGTTTTTGATAATTATCATCTCTGTCAAAGCCTACGAATACCAAAACCCCTTTGTTAATGGAAGCAATTTGTTCTGCTTGTACTTCTACAGATGCTTTCGAAACTCTTTGGACAAGTAATTTCAATCAGTCTAGCTTTCTAGTGATATGTCCCACTTACCTTCAGAAGCTAATTTATTCATTAGGGCTCTATGTGAAAGGGCTTGTTGAGCTAAAGTGGCATTTTCGGCTTTACCCATCCAAGCTTTTAAAGCAGGTTGTTGCAGCGCTCTCCCGTATGAAAAACTTAATTTCCAGTTAAACCCTCCAATCTTATTCATAGCATCCAGGTGTGCAGTTGCATCTACATCAGACTGTCCACCTGATAAGAAAGTGATACCAGGCAAGTCATCAGGTACATAATTCTTTAAGCAATCAACAGTTTTTTGGGCGACCTCTTCAACATTAGCCTGATCTGAATAATTGGAGCCAGATGTGACCATATTAGGTTTAAGAATGGTTCCTTTAATATCTACGCCTCTATCTAAAAGATTGGAGAACAATGATTCTAAACAACGGGAAGTTGCTTCATAACAATCCTCTATTGAATGATTACCGTCCATCAACACTTCAGGCTCTACCATTGGAACCATATTGTTGCTTTGAACAATTTTTGCATAATCAGCGAGTGCTCCCATATTTGCTGAAATAGCTTCAGAGGAGGGCAGACCTTCTCCAATATTAATAACTGCTCTCCACTTAGTAAACTTGGCACCAAGTTCAAAATACTCTTTTAACCTTTCATCAAGGCCCTCGAGACCTTGTGTGAGGCTCTCTTCTGAATCACCTATTGGTTGCAAGCCTTTATCAACCTTGATACCCGGTAAAGAACCTTGACTGGTAATAACATCTACCAAGGAAGTGCCATCAGCAGCATTCTGACGAATGGTTTCATCAAATAAAATAACTCCGCCTATGTTACCTTTCATTCCTTCAGCTCTAAAAAGCAATTCTCTATAGTCTCTTCTATTTTCCTCAGTAGACTCGACGCCTATTGAATCAAAACGTTTAGCGCAGGTAGGATTACTTTCATCGGCAGCTAATATTCCTTTTCCTTCTGAAACTATGTAGCTTGCTATCTCACTTAAACTATTTAAATTCATATTTTTCTCTCCATTTATAAGTTCAGTTTACTTTCTCTTCTAAAGCTTCTATCGCGGGTAATTTTCTACCTTCCATAAATTCTAAGAATGCACCACCTGCAGTAGAAACATAATCCAATCTATCTAAAACCCCAGCCTTTTCCGCAGCTGAGATAGTATCTCCTCCTCCTGCAACTGAAAAGCCTTTTGAAGCAATAATCATTTTTGCTACATGAATTGTTCCCTTATCAAAATTTTCTTTTTCAAAAAAACCAAGTGGGCCATTCCATAAAATAGTACCTGCATTCATTAAAATTGGCTCGATAGCAGTTAATGATTCAGGTGCCAGGTCAAAAATTGCTTCATTATTATCAATGGAATCAATAGAAGTTACTCTACCTGGTTTGTCAGGACTATCCGAAACTATCACAGAATAAGGGATAATTATTTTTGGATTATTTAAAAGCTCTTCGGCTTCTGAGAGCATAGATTCTTCAATTAATGACTTACCCACATCATAGCCCTTTGCAGCTATAAGGGTATTAGCGATTCCTCCTCCCAATATGACTTTATCCATGGAATTAGAAAGCGAGTTAATAAGGCCCAACTTGGTGGATATTTTTGCGCCACCAAGAATTGCTACCGAGTTTTTTGAATCTTCCTTTACTCTAGATAAGGCACTTAATTCCTCATCCAGTAATAGACCTGCGCAAGCATTATCAGAAAAGGTAATTACGCCTGTTGTAGATGCATGCGCTCTATGGGATGTAGCAAATGCATCCATCACAAACAAATCAGCTAGACTAGCTAATCTCTTAGATAAATCAGTGTCATTGGTTTTCTCACCAATACTAAATCGTGTATTTTCAATAACTGAAAGCTCAGGGATATGACTTAAACCTTCAAAATCATCCAAAGAATAAAGAGGTATTTTTTTATTTAATAAGCTCTCTAATTCCTTCACAACTGGTGAAAGAGAATATTCTTCTTGAAACGAATTATTCTCTTCTGGTCTTCCCAAATGGCTCATAACTATTAGACGAGCACCAGCTTCAATAACATAATTTAGGGTCGGTAGGGATCGAATAATGCGTTCGTTATTGGCTACTAAGCCATTTTCAATTGGGGTGTTTAGGTCTAATCTTAATAATACAGTCTTACTGCTTAAGTTAATTTCATTAAGCCTTTTGTATGACATTTCTAGAGACCAAGTCTTGAAATAATCTGGTCTTTAGTGAAACCAAAATGCTCAAAAAGAATTCCTCCAGGAGCTGATTCACCAAATGAGTCCATTCCAATAACATCCCCTTCAAGTCCAACATATTTTCTCCACCAATCGGCATGAGAAGCTTCGATGGCAACTCTCTTTATACCGCTTCCTAAAACAGATTCCTGATAGGCTTCCGACTGATTATCAAACCTCTCTGAGCAGGGCATAGAGACAACTCTTACTGGTGTACTTTCTTTGACTTCCTCGGCTACTGCCATAGCAAGTTCCACTTCTGATCCTGTTGCTATAAAAATTAGTTCAGGGTCCGCTTCTGGTTCATGAAGTATATAAGCACCTTTTATAATGGAATCTACCTGAGATTTATTCCTTTCAAAGTTTGGCAAGCCTTGTCTGGATAAAATCAATGCGGTTGGTTTAGTGGAATTTTCCAAAGCAGCTAACCAAGAAACGGCTGTTTCTGAAGTATCGCACGGTCTCCACGTTTCTAAATTAGGAGTAGTCCTGAGGCTAGTTAAGTGCTCAATGGGTTGATGAGTTGGGCCATCTTCGCCTACCCCTATTGAGTCGTGAGAATACACAAGTATTGTCTGTATTTTCATTAAAGCAGCCATTCTTACAGCATTTCTTGCATAATCTAAGAATGTTAAAAAGGTTCCACCATAAGGCTTTAGCCCACCATGCAGGACCATCCCATTCATGATTCCTGTCATTCCAAACTCTCTGACACCATAATTAATATAGTTACCTAAAAAATCATCAGCCCTAATTGCCTTTGTTCCTTCCCAATTAGTATTATTAGATCCTGTTAGATCTGAAGATCCACCTAAGAGCTCAGGAATTAAGGGACCTAATACATTCAAGACTTTTTGTGAAGATACTCTTGTAGCCATTTTAGGAAGGTCTTTTTGAACAGTTTCAACATAAGAATAAATACTTTCTTCTATTCCGTCTGGTAAATTCCCGGCTATTATTCTTTTTAATTCGCTTGATAGTTCGGGATTTTCTTCAGAATAATCTTGCAAAGTTTTTTCCCAAGCTTCTTCTTGAAGCTTTCCAGATTCTCTATTATCCCAATCTTCATAAACTTCTTTTGGAATATCAAATGGGTCATTTTCCCACTTTAATTCATTTCTGATTAAGGCTATCTCCTCCGGATTTACAATAGCTCCATGTGCGGAAGCTGTGCCTGCCATATTTGGAGACCCCTTTCCTATAAGAGTCTTACAGCATATCAAGGTGGGTTTATCCTTATTTGATTTAGCCTTCTGGATAGCACGATCAATCTCATCCAAATTGTGTCCATCTATATTTGGAATAACTTCCCATCCATAAGCCTCAAATCTTCCAGGAATATCTTCAGTAAACCAACCTTCTACATTACCATCTATAGAAATATCATTATCGTCATATAGAGCTATTAAATTTCCAAGGCCCAGCGTACCAGCTAAAGAACAAGCTTCGTGAGAAATTCCTTCCATCAAGCAACCGTCTCCAGTGAACACATAAGTCATATGGTCAATAATTTTATATTCTTCAGTGTTAAATTTAGATGCCAGAACTTTTTCAGCTATAGCCATTCCTACGGCATTAGAAATTCCTTGTCCTAACGGTCCTGTAGTGGTCTCTACACCTGGTGTTATTCCAAATTCAGGATGACCAGCCGTTTTTGAGTGCAACTGCCTAAAATCTTTAAGATCTTCGATAGATAAATCATAACCAGTGAGGTGCAAAAGGCCATATATAAGCATAGATCCATGCCCATTCGATAAGACGAATCTATCTCTATTGAACCATTCTGGATTTCCGGGATTATGACTTAGATGATTCTGCCAAAGCACTTTCGCAATATCTGCCATACCCATCGGCATCCCGGAATGACCTGAGCTTGCTTCTTTTATAGAATCTAACGCCAAAATCCTAAGGGCGTTTGCTGATTGAGAGGTTGAATTATTACTCATTTTTAGAGACTCGATATTGTCGCTGAAATATTTTTTTATGTATATAGCTATGAAGACAAAAAGGAAGATTTTTAAACAAAAAATACGCTATTGTGTAAAATACGCGATCCCTTGTTTGGAGACACTATGTCTGAATATAAAATTTTTACTTCTGAGTCTGTTTC